>JAGKSZ010000078.1 GCA_018991295.1 Porphyrobacter sp.
GCAAGTGCTGCGCAACGAAGGATCGATCCCGCGCGAGATTGGCTTTGATCTCTCGGCAGCGGCGATCTGGCGGCCCAAGGCCAACCAGAACCTTGTCTTCCGCCTGTCTGCCGCGACGCTGGTCGCAGGCGATGGCTTCAAGGACCTGTTCACCGCGCGCGGCGGCGGGCGCGAGTTCGTCTCGATCCTCGCCAATGTGGTACTGACCTACTGATGCGCGCGATCAGCAGAGCCTTCATGCGGAACCTTGCGCTGCTGGCGGCGGCGCTGGTGCTTGGCCTTGCCCTGTTCGCCGGGCAACCGATGGCGGCGGACAAGGAAAAGCCGGTGAAGCGCGATTATGCACGCGTCATCGCTCCGCCTGCGCCGCAGCGCCAATCGGTGGCCGAGATGGAGGCCAAGTCCGAAGGCTGCAACACCTGCCACGTCAAGACCGACGCGCCGACCATGCACGTATCGCCCGCTGTCCGGCTGGGCTGCACCGATTGCCATGGCGGCGATGCAGGCGTGCGCGGCAATTCCGAGCTTCCCCACGATCACCCCGATTACGTGGCCGCCCGCGATCGTGCCCATGTCCTGCCCAAATATCCCAAGTCGTGGCACTTCCCGTCATCGGCCAATCCCCAGCGGTCCTATGCCTTGCTCAACAAGGAAGCGCCGGAGTTCGTGAAGTTCATCAACCCGTCCGATTACCGCGTGGCGCGCGAGGCCTGCGGGTCGTGCCATATTCAGGCGATCGAGGCGGCGGAACGCTCGATCATGGCGACAGGTGCGATGCTGTGGGGCGGGGCGAGCTACAATAACGGCATCCTGCCCTACAAGAATTACCTGCTGGGCGAAGCCTATACCCGCGATGGGCTCCCCGCCAAGATCACCACGCCAGGCGCGGGACCGGGGGGCAAGCTGTCCGAAGATCAGATTGCACGCGGGGTGCTGGCGGAAATGTATCCGCTGCCCACCTGGCACGTGATCCCGCCGGGCGATGTGTTTCGCGTGTTCGAGCGCGGGGGGCGCACGATCAATTCGCAGTTCCCGGAGATCGGCCTGCCCAACCCGTCAGGCGCGATCCAGCGGCTGGAAGAACCGGGCCGGCCTGACCTGAAGCAATCGAACCGCGGCCCCGGCACCGGGCTTCGCGTGGCGATCCCGGCGCTCAACATCCACAAGACCCGCCTCAACGATCCCTTCACCTGGTTCATGGGGACGAATGACCAGCCGGGCGATTATCGCCATTCGGGCTGCGCGAGCTGCCATGTGGTCTATGCCAATGACCGCGAGCCGCGCCATTCGCTGACCTATGCCCAATATGGACGCGACGGGCAGTCGATCTCGGTCGATCCGACGATTGCCGCGAAGATCGAGCACGCTGCGGGTTATGGGCAGAAAAAGCATGGTTCCCTCAAGCAGCCCGGCCATGGCGCAGACGATGGCCACGGCCACAGGGACGACGGAGCCTTGCGCACCGCGAGCGGCGCAGTGAAGGAAAAGGGGCACCCGCTCCAGCACGTCTTCACCCGCGCCATCCCCACCAGCCAGTGCATGAACTGCCACATGCATCAGCCCAACATCTTCCTGAACTCGTTCCTCGGCTACACCATGTGGGATTACGAGAGCGATGCGCCCTCCATGTGGCCGAAGCAGCAGAAGTATCCCACCGCCGAGGAAGTCCGCGCCGTCACCGACCGCAACCCCGAAGGCGCAGCGCCCCGGGGCAACTGGTCAGATCTCGATTTCCTGCGCAACGTCTATGATCTCAACGCCAAGCTCAAGGACACCCAGTTCGCCGATTATCACGGCCATGGCTGGAATTTCCGGGCGATCTTCAAGCGTGACCGCGAGGGCAATCTTCTCGATGCGCAAGGCCAGATCGTCGATCCGGACGATCCGGAGAAATGGCGGCGCGAGGGTCAAGGCAAGTTCGTGCCTCCGGGCGTCAACCCGGGCAAGGCGGTGCACATGATGGACATCCACGCCGAAAAGGGGATGCAGTGCGCCGATTGCCATTTCGAACAGGACAGCCACGGCAACGGATTGATCTATGGCGAGGTCGCCAATGCCATCGAGATCACCTGCAAGGACTGCCACGGCACGCCCGATGCCTACCCCACCTTGCGCACCAGCGGCCCCGCCGCCCCGCCGCAGGGGCACAATCTTGCCCTGCTGCGCAACCCCGATGGCAAGCGCCGCTTCGAATGGCTCGAAGGCGCCGATGGCAGGCGCAAGCTGATCCAGCGATCGATTGTGGACCCCGCCCTTGAATGGGAGATGAGCCTCGTCAAGGACGTGGTCGATCCGGCCACCCCCGTCTTCAACGCCAAGGCCGCGCGCGCCAAGTTGATGAGCCGTTATGGCGCGGAAACCGGCTCCTTCGAATTCGGCACCGGCATTGCGGCCGATGACCGTGCGCACCGCGATCCTGAAATGGCGTGCTTCACCTGCCACCTGTCATGGACCACCAGCTGCGGGGGCTGCCACCTGCCGATCGAGGCCAACTGGAAGACCACCAGCCACCGCTATGAAGGCGGCGAGACGCGCAATTTTGCCACCTACAACCCGCAGGTCGCGCGCGACGAGATGTTCCAGCTCGGCAAGCATCAGACCACCAAGGGCAATCAGGTTGCCCCCGTGCGCTCCTCATCGGCACTGGTGCTGTCGTCCACCAACATCAATCGCGAACGCATCTATGTGCAGCAGCCGCCGATCAGCGCCATCGGCTTTTCCAGTCAGGCTTTCGCCCCGCACTTCCCGCACACCGTGCGCCTGACCGAGACCAAGACCTGCACCGATTGCCACCTCAGCGCCGCAGACGACAATAACGCGATCATGGCGCAGCTTTTCCTGCTGGGGACGAATTACGTCAATTTCGTCGGGCTGAACGCGTGGACCGGGCTGGAGGGCGGCTTTCAGGCGACCCGCGTGACCGAATATGATGAACCGCAGGCGGTGATCGGTTCCTATCTGCACCGCTATGCCTATCCCGATTACTGGGGGCTGCATGTCGATCAGAACGGACGCGAGCTGAAGAACTGGGTGCGGGGCAAGACCTTCGATGGCAAGCTGTCGGGCGAAACGCAGCCGCTGGAGGAATTCGGCAATATCCACGAAGGCACGCCCGGCCGCGTCGGCTGCTTGCAACTGCGCGGCGAGTATATGTTCGTGGCTGAAGGCAAGGGCGGCTTTGCGGCCTATGATGTCGCCAGCATCGCCAACAAGGGCACCTCGGAGCGGATCCTCAAGGGGCCGTTTTCCGCGCTGGGACATGACACCACGGTCAAGACCACCAACGCCACCTGCATGGCGCTTGCCACCAATCAGCCGATCGCCCCCACCCGCAACACCGACGCGATGCGCGCCGCCAATCAGGAACAGGCCTTCAAGCCGATCTACAATTTCGCCGCCGTGACCGACAGCGTGGAGGGCCTGATCCTTGTCAACGTCAACACGCTGGCAGACGGGGAATTCCGCAACAACCAGCTCAAGCGCCATGCCTTTGCCGATGGCTCTGCGGCGTGGAACCCCGGCGGGGTGCTGAATGGCGCGCGGCATATCGTGCTGGCAGGCGAGGTCGCCTATGTCACCGCCGACAAGGGGCTGGTGGTCATCGACCTTGCCGATCCGGACACGCCCAAGCTGGCGGCCGTGCGCCCCTTGCGTGATGCACGGGCAAGCGCGGTGCAGTTCCGCTATCTGTGGGTGACGGACGCGGAAGGGGTGAAGCTGTTCGACATCACGTCCCTGCGCGATCCGCAGCCTGTGCCCGAGGGGACGGTGCCGCTGGCCGACGCAAGGCGGCTCTATATCGCCCGCACCTATGCCTATGTCGCGGCCAAGCAGGATG
>JAGKSZ010000079.1 GCA_018991295.1 Porphyrobacter sp.
CCAAAGAGAAGTGCGGCCCTTCGACAGGCTCAGGGCGAACGGGAAGGGAGATTACCCCAATGCCTCAAAACCGCCGTTTCCTGCTGCAACGCCGCCCCGATGGCACGCCGGTGCCTGATGATTTCGCGCTCGTCACCGAACCCACCCCCGCGCTGGAGGAAGGCCAGTTCCTGATCCGCAACCACTACGCCTCGCTCGATCCGGCGATGCGCGGGTGGATGGATGCGACTGGCAACTACATGCCGCCGATCCCCTTGGGCGATCCGGTGCGGGCGAGCACCATCGGCGTGGTCGAGGAAAGCCGCGCGGAAGGGTTCGCGCCCGGCCAATGGGTGATGGGGCTGAACGCGCTGGAGGATTATTCCATCGGGGTCGCGGGCGGCTTCACCCAGCCGATCGACCCGTCATTGGTGCCGAGCGTCACCAACTACCTCTCGATCTTCGGTGCGGTCGGGATGACGGCCTATTTCGGCTTCCTTGAGGTGTGCGAGCCGAAGGCGGGCGAGACAGTGCTGGTGACGGGCGCGGCAGGCGCGGTCGGCAGCCTTGTCGGCCAGCTGGCGAAGATCCACGGCTGCCGCGCGGTCGGGATAGCGGGCGGTCCGGCCAAGTGCGCACGCCTCACCGGGAAATACGGCTTCGACGCCGCCATCGACTATCGCGGCAAGGATGAAGCCGCATTGACCGCTGCCATCGCCGCAGCCTGCCCGGACGGGGTCGACGTGATCTTCGAGAATGTCGGCGGGATCATCCTCGATGCCGGGTTGATGAACCTCAACCTGCATTCGCGGGTCGGGCTGTGCGGGCTTATCAGCGAATACAACACGAGCCCTCGCGGCATCCGCAACCTGTGGCAGCTGATCGTCAAGCGCGCACATATCAGGGGTCTTCTGGTCGCAGACTACGTCCCGCGCTTTGCCGAGGGTGCAGCGCAGATGGGTGTGTGGGCTGCGCAAGGGCGGCTCACCATCGACGAGCATATCGACGAGGGGCTGGAGAACGCCTTCGACAGCTTCATGCGACTGTTTGCGGGCACCAATGACGGCAAGATGATCCTCAAGATCGCCTGATGACCCGCTCGCTGCTCGTCCTGTCTGGTGGGCATCCCTACGAGGCCGGGCCGTTTGACGAGCTGCTCGGGGCGTTGGGTGATTGGCAGATCACCTATCTCGTCCACCCCGAAGGCGGCGAAGCGGACGCTGCTGCGGCCATTGCCACAACGGACGCGCTGCTGTTCTACGACATGGCAGGCTACACCTTCGGCAATGGCTGTGTGACGACGCGCCCGCCCTCGTCCGCCTACCGCCAAGCGATTGCGGCGCGGTTTGCGGCAGGCAAGGGCGCGGTGGCAATGCACCACGCACTTGCCGGTTGGGCCGAATGGCCGGAGTGGCACCAATGGCTGGGCGGGCAGTTCCACTACCAGCCAGGCCGCCACGGCCCCGATTCGGGCTATCGCCACGATATCGCCTATGATGCGCGGGTCGTCTCCGATCATCCGGTGACCCGCGGCCTGCCGCCGCGCTTCCCCGTCACCGACGAGCTTTATCTCTGCCCCATCGACGAGAGCGCCTTCACCCCTTTGGTGCGGGCCGAGGGTTTCGCCTTCACGGCCGACAATTTCTATTCCGCCGCTCAGGCCGTCGCGGGCGCGATGTTCAGCAATGATGGCTGGGATCACCCGCCGGGCTGCAATTGCGTAGCTTGGGAGAGCCGCAATTGCCCTGCACCGCTCGTCTATCTGCAATTCGGCGACGGTCCTGCCACTTACGCCAACCCCGCCGTGCGCCGGATGCTCAGCAACGCGCTCGACTACACCTCAGGAGGAACGCCCGCATGACCCCGCAACAGACCGTCGAGGCCTTCATCGGCCACTGGAACGCCTGCGATATCGACGCGATGATCAGCCTGTGCGCGGACGGGATCGTCTATCACAACATCCCGATGGAACCGATCGTCGGCACCGCCGCGATGCGCGCAATGGTCGAAGGTTTCCTCGCCAATATCGCCTCGTGCGACTGGCAGACCCATGCCATCGCGGCCAATGGCAACACAGTGCTGACCGAGCGCACCGATGCCTTCAACTTCAAGGACGGCCGCCGCGCTGCCGTCCGCGTGATGGGAACCTTTGACATCGGCGCTGACGGGCGGATCACGGGGTGGCGCGACTATTTCGACATGCTTGAGTTCCAGCGTGAGTTCACCGGTGACTGACACAGGCTGCGCAACCCTAACACATTCGCGCATCGCATCGCAGGTGCAGGGGCCGCTAGGCTTTGCCGATAATCTGGGAAGGGTCTGGAGCCACCGCACATGAACAAGCCCGAAGGCAATGTCTTTGCCCCCGAAACGCTGATCGATCCATTCGATTACTACCGCGCCATCCACGAAGCGGGAATCGCGATCGAGCATCTGGAAGGGATGAACACCTGGGTCGTCTATTCCTACGACCTGTGCAGCGAGGCGGCGGCCAAGCCCGAAATCTTCTCGAACGATTTCACATCGCTGATGGGACGCGAGGCGGACGAGGATATTCAGGCAATCCTTGCCGAAGGCTGGCCCGATCTGCCGACCCTGCTGACCGCCGACCACCCGGTCCACACCCGCAATCGCAAGCTGGTGAACCTTGCCTTCTCGGCCCCGCGCGTCAACGCGATCGAGGCCGACATGCGGCAGAAGTCGATCGAGCTGATCGAAGCATTTGCAGACCACGGCAAATGCGAATTCGTCGAAGAATTCGGCGTGCCGCTGCCGGTCGCTATGATCGCGGGGCAAATCGGGCTGGATGACGATCCCAAGCGCGTAAAACGCTGGTCGGATGCGGCGGTCGACCGCTTCAGCCAGATGGTCGATCATCAGCGGAAGCTGGAATGCGCGCGCAGCCTTGTCGAATTCCAGCATTACATGAAGGGCCTGATCGATGATCGCCGCGCCAATGGCGGGAACGATCTGCTGACCGATCTGGTCGAAGCGCGGGTCGAAGGCGAAACCCCGCTGTCGGACCCTGAAATCATGTCGCTGATGCAGCAGTTCATGGTGGCAGGTAACGAGACCACCACATCGACGCTGGCCGGAGGCCTGCTCCAGCTGATCCGCAACCCCGATCAGATGGCACGCGCCAAGGCGGCGGCGGGCGGGCGCGATCCCAAGGTGATCATGAACCTTGTCGAAGAGGCGTTGCGCTACGAAACGCCGACGGCGGGGATGTGGCGCATCGTCAAGGCGGACACCGAGTTGGGCGGCATGAAAATCCCCAATGGTGCGGTCGTTCAACTGCGCTACGCGGCGGCCAACCGCGATCCTGCCAAGTTCTCCGATCCCGACAAGTTCGACATAAATCGCGCCAATGCCCGCACCCACCTCAGCTTCGGCAAGGGGCCGCATATGTGCGTGGGCAACATGCTCAGCCGCAAGGAAATGCTGGTCGCTTTCGATGAGCTGCTCGAACGGCTCGATAATTTTGCGGTGCCAGACGAAAACGAAATCCGGATCTTGCCCAACATCCTTCTGCGCGGCGTAACCCATCTGCCGATCACCTTTACCCGTAAGGCCTGAAATGAATTTCGATCTGTCCGAAGAGCAGCAGATGTTCGTAACCTCGGTGGAGCGTTTCGCTGCGCCCATGGATGTCGAGGCCCGGCGTCGCCTGCGCCTGTCGCCCACCGGATATGACAGGGGGCGCTGGCAGGCCTTGGCGGAAATGGGCCTGATTGCCCTTGCTGCGAGCGAGGGTGCGGGCGGCATGGGCGGATCGGCGGTGGACCTTGCCCTTGTGCTCGAAGCCATCGGCAAGGCCAATGCGCCCGATCCGCTGCTGGAACACGGTATCCTGCCTGCCCTGCTGCTGGAGCGCGGCGGCGCTGGCGAAGTGCTCGAAAAGGTGCTGTCGGGAGAGAGCCTCGCCACCCTCGCATGGACCGAGCGGAGCCAGCGTTACAGCCTCAAAGCCAAGGGCATGAAGGCGGAAGAAGCGGGCGGCAATTATACGCTCTCGGGCGAAAAGACGATGGTGATGGGCGCGCTGCTGGCCGACCTGTTCATCGTCACCGCCGACGTGAGCGGAGAGACGGCCTGTTTCCTCGTTCCGCGCGATGCACCCGGGCTTGAGGTGCGGGCCTATCGCCTTGCTGACGGCAGCATTGCGGGCGAGATCAAGCTGACCCGCACGCCTGCAAATGTCCGCCTGGCGCTGGATACAGCCGCGCTGGACGGGATTGTTGCTGACATCCGACTTTATGCCGCCGCCGAACTGGTAGGCCTGGGTCAGCGGCTGCTTGATGATACGCTGACTTATGTGAAGGAGCGTGAGCAGTTCGGCGTGGCGATTGGTTCGTTTCAGGCATTGCAGCACCGCCTGGTAGATTGCTACGCCCGAGAAGAACAAGCGCGTTCAATGCTTTACCGCGCAGCATTGAACGATCGCAGCGATGCCGAAAAATGGCAACGCGCCGCTGCCGGGGCGAAGGCCTTTATCGGTGAAAATGTCGACGCGATCGCCCGGGAAGCGGTGCAGATGCACGGCGGCATGGGGATCACTGATGAACTCGCGATCGGCCATGCCCTGAAACGGGTGCTGCTGCTCGCCCGCCTGTTCGGCGATGTCGATACCGTGCTTGCGGAATATGCGCTGGCCGCCTGACGGGCGCTGGCTGGAGGGGACACGAGAGATGGGCGAAAAGATCGACCCGAACCTGTGGAGCGATGATCCGCTACCGCACCTGATGGGCGGGCGCCTGCCTTCGGGCCAGGTCGTCTTCCCGATGCCGGTTGGCGATGCGGCGCAGGGCGTGGAGCCTTACAAGCTCTCGCGCCGGGGCAAGTTGTGGTCTTGGACAAGCCAGGGCTTCCTGCCCAAGGAGCCATACGAAGGCCCCGGCTCCGGCCCCGGCGAAGGCCCGCCCGATTTCCAGCCGTTCCTTCTCGGCTATGTCGAACTGCCCGGCGAGGTGATCGTCGAAAGCCGGATCGTCGATTGCAGGCTGGAAGACCTCTACTTGGGGCTGGATCTGGAATTCTGCATCGTGCCCTTCAACGCGCGTTTCGACACCTTTGCCTTCCGTCCCGCCTCCCAAGCTGAAAGTCAGGTTGCATGAGCGAGAATGTCTATATCATCGGCGCCGGCATCCATCCCTTTGGCCGCACCGACAGCCGTTCCGGCCGCGAACAGGGCGTTTATGCCGTGCGCGAGGCGCTGACGGACGCAGGGCTGGAATGGCCGGATATCGAATGCGCCTATGGCGGCTCGGCAGCGGCAGGCAATGCCGACATCATGGTCAACGAACTGGGGCTGACCAGCCTGCCCTTCACCAATGTCGCCAATGGCTGCGCGACGGGTGGCAGCGCGCTTGCCGCCTCGCAGCAGGCGATTGCGAGCGGGATGTATGACCTCGCGCTCGCCGTCGGTTTCGACAAGCATCCGCGCGGGGCGTTCAACGCCAAGCCTGCCGATTACGGCCTGCCCGAATGGTACGGCCAGACCGGCATGATGCTGACGACGCAGTTCTTCGCATTGAAGATCCAGCGGTATATGCAATTGCACGGCATCAGCCGCACGACGCTGGGAAAGGTGGCCGAAAAGGCTTTCCGCAATGGTACCATCACGCCCCACGCATGGCGGCGCAGCCCCGTCGATCTCGACACGATCATGAATGCGCCGATGATCAACGATCCGCTGACCAAATACATGTTCTGCTCGCCTGCCGAAGGCGCGGTGGCGCTGATCCTCGCCAGCGAGAAGAAGATGAAGGAGCTCGGCGCAGACGGCGTGAAAATCCGCGCCGTTGCCGTGAAAACCCGCCCACCCAACTCCTTCGAGGTGTTCCAGGCCGGCATCAGCATCGAGGAAGGCGGCAAGCCGACCGTGCTCGCCAGCAAGGCCGCGTTCGAGAAGGCGGGCATAGGCCCGGAGGATATCTCGGTCGCCCAGTTGCAGGACACCGAAAGCGGCGCGGAAATCATGCACATGGCCGAAAACGGCTTCTGCAAGGACGGCGATCAGGAAGAATGGCTGGCCAATGGCTGGACCGAAATCGGCGGGAGGTTGCCTGTAAACACCGATGGTGGATGCCTTGCCTGCGGAGAGCCGATCGGCGCATCGGGCCTCAGGCAGGTCTATGAAAACGTCACGCAGCTGCGCGGCCGCGCAGGCGAGCGGCAGGTGCCCGGCAAAGTCCGCTTCGGCTACTCCCACGTCTATGGCGCACCGGGCCTGTCAGGCGTCGCAATTCTGGAACGCGAATGACGGGCCGGATGCAGGGCAAGGTCGCGCTGGTTTCAGGCGGCGCGGAAGGGATCGGGGCTGCGGTTGCGCGGTTGATCGTGGCCGAGGGCGGCAGCGTGATGCTGGGCGATGTCCAGCTTGAGAAGGCCGAGGCGCTTGCCGCTGAGCTGGGCGAACGTGCGGCAGCCTGCCAGCTCGACGTGCGCGATCTGCACCAGTGGGAAGCCGCCGTTTCCGCCACACGCGGGCGCTTCGGCAAGCTCACCGTGCTGTGCAACATCGCGGGCATTTCCGAACCCGGCAACGTCCCCGATGGCGCATTGGACGTGTGGGAGCGCACCATCGACATCAACCTCCACGGCCCATTCTACGGAATGCGCGCCGCCATCCCGGCGATGGAGGCGAGCGGCGAGCCCTGTGCGATCGTCAACATCGGCTCGATGATTGCGCTGCGCCCGGCGAGCTTCGTGGCGGCCTATTCCGCCTCCAAGACGGGCCTCAGGGGCCTCACCCAATCCGTGGCGCTCGATCTGGCCGAACGCGGCCTGCCGATCCGCGTCAACATGGTCCACCCCGGCGCAATCCGCACGCCGATGTATAACCGCTACAAGTTTTCCGGCGCCGATAGCCCTGAAAACATCGAGACCAATTTCGCCGCCACCCATCCGATGAACCGCATCGGCGAGCCCGAGGAGGTCGCCCGTGCAGTGGTGTTCCTCGCCAGCGACGAGGCGAGCTTCACCACCGGCTGCGACCTGACAGTCGACGGCGGCGGGTCGATAAGGAGCTGACACAAAATGGCCGAACAACCCGCCACCCGGATCGACGCGCATTTCATCGCCGCGGGCAAGTATCACGATATTGATTACCCGCGGCTGGAAATCCTCAAGCTGCTGGCCGAACACCCGCATATCCGCACCACGGTGGCAGCGGATTACTCGGGGCTGGAACGGCTCGATCAGTGCCGTTTCCTCATCACATACACCTGCGATCTGATGCCGACGCCGGAGCAGGCGAAACAGCTGCGCGCGTGGATGGAGAAGGGCGGCAAGTGGATGGCGCTCCACGGCACCAACTCGATCCTCGTCTTCACGGCGGATGGTCTGGTGGATGCCCCCGATGACCGGCCCGATGTGATGGAAATGCTCGGCACGCAGTTTGTCGCCCACCCGCCGATCGACAAGTTCCCGGTCGAGGTGGTCAACAAGGATCACGAGCTCACCTGCGGGATCGCGAATTTCGAAGTGGTGGACGAGCTCTACCTCTCCAAGACCACCGCCCCCATCGAAACCCTGATGCAGACCACCTTCGAAGGCGAGGCGACCGGGTTCACGTGCAGCCAATGGCCCAAGACCACCGTACCTATCGTTTATACGAGGGATATCGGACAGGGTCGGATCGTATACAACGCACTGGGCCATTGCCGTGGGCACTACGACCTTCCCGGTATGGCC
The DNA here is from genome assembly GCA_018991295.1 of Porphyrobacter sp. Taxonomy (GTDB): domain Bacteria; phylum Pseudomonadota; class Alphaproteobacteria; order Sphingomonadales; family Sphingomonadaceae; genus Erythrobacter. The sequence continues at coordinate 7,675 of JAGKSZ010000079.1, forward strand.
GATTTCTACCCGCACAAGGAAATGTGCGCCTGGAACTATGATGTCTATTATGACCTGCTGCGGCGCACGATCCGCTGGGCCATGCGAGACGGGGACTGATTGGGACGCATTGCAATGGACATGGACTTCTCCCCCGAAGATCTGGCCTTCCGCGAGGAAGTCCGCGCCTTCCTGAAGGAAAACCTGCCCGAACGGCTGCGCGATGGTGCACGCCGCACGCCGGGGGTGTTCGTTGAGCCTGATATCGGGATGGAGCGGCACCGCATTCTCTATCATCAGGGCCGGGTTGCCCCGCACTGGCCCAAGGAGGACGGCGGCACCGGATGGACGCCGACGCAGAAGTTCATCTTCGAAAAGGAATGCGCGCTGGCAGGGGCCCCCGCGCTCGCCATCCTCGGTCTGCGCCTTGTCGGCCCTGTGATTTGCGAATTCGGCACGCCCGAACAAAAGGCGCGCTTCCTGCCGCGCATCCTTTCTGGCGAGGATTACTGGTGCCAGGGCTATTCCGAACCCGGCAGCGGTTCAGACCTTGCCAGCCTCAAGACAGCTGCGCGGCTGGATGGCGATGAATATGTGATCAATGGCTCCAAGATCTGGACCACTCATGCCCATCACGCCGACTGGATCTTCGCGTTGGTGCGCACCGATGCTAGTGTGAAGAAGCAGCAAGGCATCACCTTTCTGCTGGTGCCGATGGACCAGCCCGGCGTGTCGGTGACCCCGATCTATTCGATGTCCGGCGATCACGAGGTCAATGCGGTGTTCTTCACCGACGCCCGAACCGGGCATGAAAACCGCATCGGCGCAGAAGGGGCCGGGTGGACCATCGCCAAGTTCCTGCTGGAGAACGAGCGCGGCGGATCATGCTATGCCCCGCGCCTGCTCCAATCGATCGACCGACTGGAATCGCTCGCCCAGACACAGCCCTCAGGCGTCAATGGCGCGATCGCCCATGACCCGCGCTTCCGCGACCGGCTTGCCCGTGTCCGGCTGGAAGCCGAGGCGCTGGAGGTGACCGAACTGCGCATCCTTGCCGAACTCGCCAAGGGCCGTGCGCCCGGGCCGCAGACCTCGCTGGTCAAGCTGCTGGGTTCGAACATCGGCCAGCAGATCGATGTGCTCAGGCTCGAACTGCTGGGGCCGGATGCGCTGCAACTGCCGCTCGAACGCCCGCTTTACGGCAACGAGGCACCCGAACCGGTCGGCAGCGAATATGCCCAGACCGCAATGGGCAAATACCTCAACAACCGCGCCTCGACGATCTTCGGGGGATCGGACGAGGTGCAGAAGAACATTATCGCCAAGACCGTTCTCGGTCTCTGAGAGGACCGAAAGATGGACGCTTCAAAACTGATGTTCCGCGACGGGTTGATGGCGGGCGAGCGCATTCTCGTCACTGGCGGAGGCACCGGGCTCGGCCGCGAGATGGCCGAGGCCTTCCTGAAGCTGGGTGCCACGGTCTACATCTGCGGCCGCCGCCAGAACAAGCTGGACGAAACGGCAGCCGAACTGACTGCGCTGCATTCAGAGGCTTCGGGCGGAAAGATCGTCGGGATGGCCTGCGACATCCGTGATGCGGACGCGATCCACGAAATGGTCGACGCGATCTGGGCCGATGGCGGCGCGCTGACCGGCGTGGTCAACAACGCGGCCGGCAACTTCATCAGCCGCACCGAGGATCTTTCAGTGAACGGCTTCAACGCCATCGCCGACATCGTGATGCGCGGGACCTTCTATGTCACGCTCGACATCGGCAAGCGGCTGATCGCGGAAAAGAAGCGCGCCAGCTTCCTCTCGATCCTCACCACCTGGGTGTGGTCGGGCAGCGCCTTCGTGGTGCCTTCTGCCATGAGCAAGACCGCGATCAACGCCATGACCCAGAGCCTTGCGACCGAATGGGGCCGCTATGGCCTCAGGTTCAACGCCATCGCGCCGGGCCTTTTCCCGACCAAGGGCATGAGCGCGCGGCTGCATCCAGGCGGGGCGGGCGGCAATTCGGGCAACAACTTGAACCCGATGGGCCGCGCAGGCGAGATGCACGAGCTTGCCAACCTCGCCGTGTTCCTGATGGGGCCGGGCGCGGAATATGTGAACGGCCAGACCATCGCCATCGACGGCGCGGGCTTCCAGGCCAATGGCGGGACGTTCTACCCGATGCTCAGCGCATTGGGCGATGCCGAGTGGGAGCAGATGCGCGCGATGATCAAGGGCACCAACGAGAAGGACAAGGCCGAACGCACCGTCGGCTAGGCGCCTTTCCTCTCGCTTTCCTACTTTAAAAACGCGTGGCAGTGTCGCGCCCATGCCCTGCCGTCAGCGCCCTCACGACTGCACTTTCACGGTGCAGCGCGGGGCGGACGGTTTTTGCGTTCTGGACAGTGTCTCA
>JAGKSZ010000301.1 GCA_018991295.1 Porphyrobacter sp.
TCGATGGTGTCGTCGAACACCCATGCCTGCCCTTCGGCAAAATCGCGGGTTGTCGCGCCGACGCGGAACCAGCAGCGGTTCGGCACGATCAGCGGCAGGTGGCACAGCAGGCGGAAATTGGCGACGCCGACGTGGGCCGGGATGTGGGTTTGCGGGGCCAGCAGCGAAAACATCGCATTGGCCGCGCATCCGGCAATCTGCGGCTGCGCCATGCCCGCAAGGAAGCCCATCGTTGCCGGGCAGTGCGCGGCATTGGCGGCGACTGTATCGCCCCGCTCGATCAGGTGGATCGCGGTCCAATCGCGGTTGTGGTTGAGGTCACGCCACTGGGCCAGCGGCTCGCTGTCGGCATACTTGACGTAAGGCACCAGCGCCGCATCGGGGGCGCGGGCAACCGCGTCCATCTCGGCGCGGATCGCTGGCGTGAGGCTTTCGAGCTCCTCAAGCCAGGGGAAGGCGGCGCGGTCATGGAATTCGGCTTCGCGAAGGCCCGGCCAGGCGAAATGCGTGGGCTCGGAATGATAGGGGCGCGTGGTGCGGGCGATGTTGCTGGCAAAGCGGGCGGCGCGGGCGCGCTCGGCAGGGGTAAGGTCCGCGCCGCTCGCCTCGACCACCGCGCCCAGCCGGTGGGTCATCGATTGCTGGTGCGCGGCCCACATTGCCTGCCCGCGGGCGATGACCGCCGTGAACATCGGCGGCAGCGGATCGGGGCGCGGCTGCGCGAGCGCGCGGCCATAGGCCTCGCCCGCATCCGGGTGCCCCACCCCATCGAGCAGGTGGGCGCGCATCAGGAGATTGACGAAATCGAGCGGTGCGGTGGCCAGCGCCCGGTCAATCGCCTCGATCGCCAGCAGCGGCGCGCCGGCCATCTTGCGCACGGTTGCAAGGCGTTGCCAGAAATCGGGCAGGGCCGGATCGCTGCGGGCGGCCTCTTCAAGGATGGCGCGGGCCTCGGCAATCCGCCCTTCGCCAAGCGCCCGGTCTGCTGCCGCGATGCGCTGGGCAAGATCAGGGGGCGGCGCGGTCATGCCTGTGCGGTCACCAGCCAGGCCTTGCAGCCCAGCATCACGCCTTCGCCTTCGCGGTGATGGCGATCGAACAGCGCGGCCAGATCGGCGCGGGCTGCGTTGAGCACGGTTTCGCCCTGTTCGGCAAGGATGCGGCCTGCGGCCATCGAGGCCAGCACAAACTCGGTCGCCTGCTGCGGGGAGGCACCGGGCCCGCCGACGGGCTGCGCACCCTCGTAGGCGAGGCTGCCCATGCCGGTGAAGCCCGCCGCGGTCAGGATCTCTTCCAGATAGGCAAGGTCTTCGAACGCGAAGGGGCCGGGGGCACGGGGGACGGCAGGCGGCACGTCAACATGGCGGCGCACCACCCCCATCACCTCCATCATCCACGCATTGTCACGCGGGTGGGCCCACACCGCAAGGTCGATCCGTGCGCCCGGTTTCAGCATGGCGCGCAGGTTGGTGAAGGCGGGCACGGGCTGGGGGAAGAACATCGATCCGAAGCGCGAGAACAGCCGGTCGAAGGGTGGCTCGTCAAGCTGCGCGCTGGCGGCATCTGCGCAGATGAAGCGGGCGCTGCTGCCCGCCTGTGCTGCGCGTCCCTGTGCCCGGGCGATCAGCATCGGTGCGATATCAAGGCCAAGCGCCATGCCCTGCGGCCCGACCGCCTCGGCAATGGCCAGCGTGGTCGCCCCGCCCCCGCACCCGAGGTCCAGCACCCGTTCGCCCGGCCGGTATGCCGCCTGCGCCAGCAATGCCGCGCCGATGGGGGCGATCATGCCTTCGAAACGGTCAAGGCTGGCAAGCCAGCGCGCGCCCATCTCGCCGGCCCAGTCCTCGCCTTTGAGGGCTTCTGGTGCCGCGCCGCCCATCAGAAGTGCAGCGCCCGGCCATAGGCGTCGAGGACGCTTTCGTGCATCATTTCCGACAGCGTGGGGTGCGGGAAGACGGTCTGCATCAGTTCCGCCTCGGTCGTCTCCAGCGTCTTGCCCACGGTGTAGCCCTGAATAAGCTCGGTCACTTCCGCGCCGACCATGTGTGCGCCCAGCAATTCGCCGGTCTTGGCATCGAAGATGGTCTTGATGAAGCCCTCGGCCTCGCCCAGTGCGATCGCCTTGCCGTTGCCGATGAAGGGGAAGTTGCCGACCTTTACCTCGTAGCCTGCCTCTTTCGCCTTGGCTTCGGTAAGGCCGACGCTGGCAATCTGCGGGTGGCAATAGGTGCAGCCGGGGATGTTGTTGCGGTTGAGCGGGTGGGGGTGCACGTCCTTGTTGCCCAGCTCTGCCGCGATGGCCTCGGCGCAGGTCACGCCCTCGTGGCTCGCCTTGTGCGCCAGCCACGGGCCGGGGGTGCAATCGCCGATGGCCCACAGGCCCTTGGTCTTGGTGCGGCCATAGGGATCGATCTGGATGAAGCCGCGCTCCATCTCGGCAAGGCCTTCGATGCCGATGTTTTCGGTGTTGGGCACGATCCCGATGGCGACGATCACGTGGGTGAAGTCACTGGTTTGCGCCTTGCCCGCCTTGTCCTTGAGGCGCGCGGTGATGCCGGCGTCCGACACCTTCAGCGCCTCCACCCCCGCGCCGGTCATGATGGTGATGCCCTGCTTCTTGAGGCTCTTTTCAAGGAAGGTCGAGACATCCGCATCCTCCACCGGCACGATCCGGTCGAGCATTTCCACCACGGTCACTTCGCTTCCCAAATCGTTGTAGAAGCTTGCAAATTCGATCCCGATCGCGCCCGATCCGATCACCAGCAGCTTGGCGGGGAGTTCGGCAGGGGTCATGGCGTGGCGATAGGTCCACACGCGCTTGCCGTCAGCGGGCGCAAACGGCAGATCGCGGGCGCGCGCGCCGGTGGCGACAATGATGTGCTTGGCGGTGAGGGCTTCCTCGCCCTTGTCGGACTTCACGGTAAGGCTGGTCGCCCCCGTCAGCGTGCCGGTGCCCATGTGGACGGCGATCTTGTTCTTCTTCATCAGGTGGCCGATGCCCTGATTGAGCTGCTTGGCCACCCCGCGGCTGCGCTTGACGATGGCGGCGAGGTCAGCCTCGATCTGCCCGGCAACCTTGAGGCCGTAGTCGCCAGCGTGCTGCATGTAGTGGAAGATCTCGGCCGAACGCAGCATCGCCTTGGTCGGGATGCAGCCCCAATTGAGGCAGATCCCGCCGAGGTTTTCGCGTTCCACGATGGCGGTCTTGAGCCCGAGCTGCGCGCAGCGGATCGCCGCGACATAGCCGCCGGGGCCGG
>JAGKSZ010000080.1 GCA_018991295.1 Porphyrobacter sp.
CAGCGCCGCCGCCGCGACGCAGGCAATCGAACGCGCCTGCCGGATCATTGCAGCCTCGCGATCGCCGCGGCCGCGCTGCCGAGCGCCTTGCGGAAATCGGCCGGGCGATAGGCATTGGGCTCCTCGACCGCGGCATAGGCGCGCGCGATGTCGGCGCGGATGCCCGCCGCCGCGCCCTGCGTCACCCGGCCCTCGCGCACCAGCGCGTTGAGCAGCGTGTCGATCGCCATCACCGCCTGCACCGATCCGGCATAGTCGGTGAAGCGCGGCGCGATGGCCTCGCCCGCGATCACGCCGATCACGCGGAAGGCGTCGTTTCCGGAATAGGCACGGGCCGCGAGCGCGCCCGAGAGCCGCTCGGCCCCGGCGGCGAGCGCCTGCGCCGCTGCGCGCGCTTCGGCCGGGCCGACCCCCATCGCCTTGTGGAAGTCGCGCGAGGCGCCGCGGAACGCCTCGGCCTCGCCCGGCACCAGCGCGCCCGCCACCGCCGACAACAGGATGATGTTCTCGTCGTTGAAGGGCGGGTTGCCGAAGGGGATGGGGCGGCCCGGATTGGTCTCGAAAGTCAGCTTGCGGTTCGGCCCGTCGGTGATGGTGCGGTGGCACGAATGGCAATCATAGAAGAAGAACTGCGGGAAGGCGCCCTCGAAGGCGAACCTGGGCTGGGCGAACAGGCTGGTCGCACGCCGCACCGCCTCGGCCTGGCCCACCGCCCAGAAACGCACCGACATCGGCGACAACCTTGCGCCGGGTGTAGTCCGCATCGACATCGTGATGCTGCTGGAGCGCGCTGAACAGATCGAGCTCGAAGGAGATACGCGGGTGGCCTGCCGCCATCATCGCATGGGTCACGAACTGCCCGGGCTTGGATGATCCGTAATGGCAATCGAGGCACACGCCGGCCCGCACCTTGGGCACATCGAGCGGCGCAAGGCCTGCTGCGACATTGGAGGCGTGGGTGGCGGGCAGCGCGTAGTGCTCTGCAAGCCATGTCCCGCCGGACGCGCCATGACAGCTCTCGCACCCGACCCCGTCGGTCAGCGTGAACTTCGCGCCGCGCTGCCCGGTGGGCGCATTGGTGGCGTGGCAGCCGAGGCAGGCGGGAGCGGCCTGCGCATTGCCCAGCCCGAGGCTCGCAGCAATCTGCTGGCCGCGCCGCCCGCCGAGCACGGTAAAGGCCCGGCTATGCGCGCCGGAGGGGGAGGAGGGCTCCTGCCAGGTGGCGATTTCGTCTTGCCTTACAACCGCACCATTGCCCTCGGCCCGGCCATGGCAGGTCGATCCGGCGCAACTTGCGACCCCTTCAAAGGTGCCATTCCCGTTCGCGCCCGAGGCCGGATAAAGCGCCGCCAGCGCCAGCACCGCGATCAGATCCGCCCAAAATCGCCTCATCCCATCCCCCCGAGATGCTGGCCCGACGCACAGGGTCAGGATTGTACCTGCAAGGCCCGCATCGCACCCCCGTGCGATGCAGGGCAGGCTGTCTCAGGCCCCGTTGTCCACTTGCGAGTCCCTGTGCCAGCCCGGCCCTGGCAACTTGTCACAAGCTTGGGCGCACGATGCAACCTGCAATCCGTGCAAAGGCCTATTCAGCGCCGCCTTCGCCCGCGGCTTCAAGGCTGGCGGCAAGGGTTTCCAGCTGCACCGAACAGCCCTTGCCGATCAACGCCTCGGCCAGCGCATCGGGCGCGGTAAAATCTCCTTCCAGCAGCACGAAACTGATCTGCGCGCTGGTCGTATTGTCCGGACCTGTGATGGTGTAGGGCGCGCCTTCCACGATCGGGAGCCGCGCAGGATCGAGCGCGGCGATCATCACCGCATCATCGAAGGTCACATCCACAGCCGCGCCGGTCTCACGGTTGAACATGCGATAGGTGCTGGTGCCCTCGGTGCCGGGCCGCCACAGGCGCACGGTCGCCAGATCGTAAAGACAGATCGTGCCCGACCGGGCGACATCGACATACCACAGGCTGGGATTGGTGGCCGCGCCTTCGTTATCGCCGCGCACTGCCCCGGTGCGCACGCGGGTGGCGGCGCGCTTGCGAGTGAGCGAGGCGAAGCGATCGGCGGCAACCTGCGGACGGTCCCCGACGCGGAATGTGCCTGCGCCCTTGATGATGCGGGTGCCATCAGCGGTCAGCACGGTCACCACGTCCCCCGCCTTCAATGTGATCGAGGCGTCATCATCAAGCTTGGTGCCGACCGGATAGCGCGTGGCCGAAGGCCCGGTCGATTTGACCACCACCCCGGCCATGGCCGCCACCGGCAGCGCCAACGCGGCACCTGCCAGCGCCAGGGCCACAGCGGTGCGCGTAATTCTAGCCGAGAACATAGGTTCCTCCCTCGTCCATTTCCTGCATGCGTTTTACCAGATTGCCCAGCGCCGAATCATCGGGATGACGTCGGGCCATGGCCTCCACTAGCCGCACCGCACCGGCTCGGTCGGTGATGGCCAACACATTTGCCTGTGCCAGAATGGCGCGGTCGCTTGCCGGAAAATCGGGCGCGGGTTCGAACAGATCGACCGGCCGCGCTCGTCCGCGCAGCACCACCCGGCCCATCGGCCGCCACCAGTCTAGCCCCGAAGCTTCAGCAAACTCGCGGCTCGCCATGACCGAGGAACCGAGCGCCTTGTTGGCCGCCTCCAGCCGCGCGGCGGTGTTCATCGAATCGCCAAGCGCGGTGTACTGGATGCGCGTTGCTCCGCCGAAATTGCCGATCACCGCTTCGCCATGATGGAGGCCGACGCGGGTCTTGCCGATTGCGGGCAGGCTGGCGTCCATCGCTGCCACCTCGGCGCGGAAGGCCTCGCCCGCCTGCCACATGGCATAGCCCGCCTGTGCGGCCCGCGTCCCATCATCGGGCCGGGCAATTGGCGCGCCCCAGAAGGCGACCACCGCATCACCCACGAATTTGTCGATCACCCCGCCATGATCGAGCACCACCTGACTGAGCATGTCGAGATAGCGGTTGAGCAGCTTGGCGACCATTTCCGGGGGGATGGCATGGCTCATCTTGGTGAAGCCTTCCAGATCGCTGAACAGCACGAAAATCTCGCGCTTCTCACCGCCAAGATTGAGCAGTTCGGGCCTGTCGATGATCGCCTGCGCGATGTCACGCGGGATGTATTTGCCCAGCGCCCCGGTGGCGAAATTCCGCTGCACTGCGCCCGATGCGCGCGCGGTCGAGGTGACCGCACCAAAGACAATGATCCACCCCACCAACCCGCCGACGGCCGGCAATCCATAGGTATCGAAATTGCGAACCTGCAACAGGATCGGCATGCCCTGAAAGAACACCAGCTGTGCCACGCCAAGCAGCGCCAGCCGCCGCGCAGGCCATTCGAGCAGCGCC
>JAGKSZ010000006.1 GCA_018991295.1 Porphyrobacter sp.
GCCGCCACCGCGCAGAAGCCGCGCGCCGTGATCGATGCCATGGCCCGCGCGCTGGGCGAGGATTACGCGACTGTCCACCGTGGGGTCTATACCCGCTCGGCGGAAATGACGCTGGCTTACGAAGCGGCGCGGCGCACTGTGGCGCGGTTCATCGGCGGGCATGAGGACGAGCTGGTCTTCACCCGCGGCGCGACCGAGGCGATCAATCTCGTCGCGCAGACCTGGGGCCGGGCGAACCTCAAACCCGGGGACCGCATCCTGCTCTCGCAGGCCGAGCATCATTCGAACATCGTGCCCTGGCAGATGGTGGCCGAGGAAGTGGGCGCGCAGATCGACGTCTGCCCGCTGACTTCAGGCCACCGGATCGATCTCGACGCCGCCGGAGCGATGCTGACCGAGGCGCACAAGCTGGTTGCGCTGGGCCATGTCTCGAACGTCACCGGCGCGCTGCTCGATGCGCCCCGCGCCGCCGCGCTGGCCCACAAGGTGGGGGCAAGGTTGCTGCTCGACGGTTGCCAGTCTGCACCGCACATGGGTGTCGATGTCGCCGCGCTCGATTGCGATTTCTACGTCTTTTCAGCCCACAAGCTCTACGGCCCGACCGGGATCGGGGCACTATGGGCGAAGGCCGAACTGCTGGCCGGGATGCCCCCCTATCAGGGCGGCGGGGCGATGATCGACCGGGTGACCTTCGCCCGGACAACCTACGCCAGCGGGCCCCAAAGGTTCGAGGCCGGGACCCCCGCCATTACCGAGGCGATCGCCTTTGCCGCCGCTGCGGATTACGTCAGCGCCATCGGCCCGGAGCGCATCCACGCCCACGAACAGGCGCTGGTCGCCAAGCTGCGCCGCGAACTTGGAAGCATGAATGACGTGCGCCTGTTTGGTCCCGATGACAGCGCAGGGATCGTCAGCTTTGCGGTGGGCGACATTCACCCCCATGATCTGGGCACGATCCTTGATGAAAGTAACGTCGCCATCCGCGCCGGGCACCACTGTGCCCAGCCGCTGATGGATTACCTCGGCGTCCCCGCCACCGCGCGCGCCAGCTTCGGGATCTATTCGAGCCAAGCCGATATCGACGCGCTGCTGGCCGGGATCGCCCGCACCCGCCGCATTTTTGGAAAAGGATGAGAGCGATGGACAGCTCGACCGAAAAACCACCCCGTGCCCGCGTCTCGGATGCTGTGGACGCAGAGGCCGAGGCCCCCAAAGAGCAGGGGCGCACGCGTGACTATCTTGACGGTTTCCTCGCCGCAAAGCCCGGTGCCGACGCGGTGGGTGGCGAAGGCAGCGACCTTCAGGCCGATGTGATCGCCGCCCTGCGCGAGATTTTCGATCCGGAGATCCCGGTCAATATCTATGATCTTGGCCTGATTTACGGGGTCGAGGTTGATGACAACCGTGATGCCACAGTCACCATGACGCTGACGACGCCGCATTGCCCCGTGGCAGAATCCATGCCGGGCGAGGTCGAACTGCGCGTTTCCAGCGTGCCGGGGATCCGCGATGCCGAGGTCAACCTCGTCTGGGATCCGCCATGGGGCCCGCACAAGATGAGTGACGAGGCGCGGCTCGAACTGGGGATGCTGTGAGCCTCGCCCCCACCCTCACGATTACTCTCGCGGACTGCCGCGATGCCCGCGATGCGTCCGATGTCGTGTCGCTGCTCGATGCCTATGCCCGCGATCCGATGGGTGGCGGCGAGCCTTTGGCCGAGGCCGTGAAGGCCCGCCTGCCCGGCGATCTGGCCGCAAACCCATTCGCTTTTTCGCTGATTGCACGGATCGACGATGAGGCAGTGGGCCTCGCCAATTGCTTCATGGGCTATTCGACCTTTGCCGCCGCACCGCTCGTCAATATCCACGATCTGGCAGTGCGGCCGGAGGCACGCGGCAAGGGCGTCGGCAAGGCCCTGCTTGCCGCGATCGAGGCCGAGGCCTTGAAGCGCGGGGCCTGCAAGGTCACATTGGAAGTGTTGAGCGGCAATCCGGCGCGGCGCCTTTATGCCCGCGAAGGCTATGGCGATTACCAGCTGGACCCGGAAACCGGGCACGCGCTGTTCTGGCAGAAGAGGCTGACATGACCGAAACGACGACCACCACTCGCCCTGCGCCCAAGGCTGCCGTCACCCTCACGCCCAGCGCCGAGGCACGTATTGCCGATCTCATGGCGAAGGCCCCCGCCGATGCCATCGGCGTGAAACTTTCGACCCCGCGCCGGGGCTGTTCGGGCCTTGCCTATTCGGTCGATTACGTCACCACCGAAGCCAAATTCGACGAGAAGATCGTCACCCCCGGCGGCGTCTTCTACATTGATGGCGCCAGCGTGCTTTACCTGATCGGCAGCGTCATGGACTGGCGCGAGGATGATTTCACCGCCGGTTTCGTGTTCGAAAACCCCAACGCCAAGGGCGCCTGTGGCTGCGGGGAAAGCTTCATGGTCTGACGCGTGGTGCAATCACCGCGAGGAGACGTTGCAGCGCAATGTTTCACGTGAAACATTTGCGGCAACAGCCCCTCAGCACGGTGCTGACCGCCCGAGGCCTCAGCCTTCTTCAGCCAGCCGGGCGATCAGGCGACTTTCCAGATCATCGACCTCGCCATCGGCAGCGATCATTTCTTCGAGCCATTCGCTCTCGAAGTCGGTGATCTTCTCGCCCGCAGAGGCGAGGGCTTCGTACTTGGAATCTGCGGGTTTTTTCTTGCCGAAGACCTTCCCGAAGTGGTTCGCCACCTGCGGCACCTCGCGGATGACGCGGCCCATGAAGCGGCCGACATTGGCCTGATTGTCAGCGACGAAGGCCTCCAGTTCCAGCTTGCGATCGTGGCTGAGCTGGGCGCTGGGCAGGACAAAGCCCTTTATGAAGTTGGCGATGCCATCGATGAACAGATCGTCCCATTCGGCGGCATTTTCCTCCGCCAGCGTCGCGTCCTTGAGGCGGAACAGCATCTCCGCGTCGTAGCGGCTCACCGCGGCGGGGCCGTGGCCGCCGCTCGCGAAGATCACGCGGCGGATGATGCGGCACTCGGCGGCGCTGATGTGGGTCGCCGAGAGCGCGCCGCCGCAGCGGGTCGGGCCGGTGCCGGTAAGCACCTCGCGCTCCACCACGCCGAGCACGTAGTCCTTGAGCCGCACCGGCACGTTCTGCGCGCGCTCGACGATCCGCACGAGGCACTCGAGTTCGGCCATGCTCTCGACCATGCCGTCATGGTCGACCTGCGCGATCAGCCATTCGGCCTCCTCCTCGGAGCATTGCAGGCGCGGCGGCGTGACGTTGAGGACGAATTCGCCCACCGCCTCGACGAAGAAGTCGCACCATTCCGGGCTGCGCTCGGACAGCATCCGGTTGGCGGCGAACAGCGCCTCGGCCTCG
>JAGKSZ010000007.1 GCA_018991295.1 Porphyrobacter sp.
GCACCAGATGTGGGCGGCGCAGTATTTCGGCTTTGAAGACCCCAACAAGTGGCTCACCTCGGGCGGCCTCGGCACGATGGGCTATGGGCTTCCTGCGGCGATCGGCGCGCAGCTTGGCCACCCCGATGCGCTGGTGATCGATATTGCGGGGGAAGCCTCGATCCAGATGAACATCCAGGAACTCGGCACCGCGAGCCAGTATCGCCTGCCGGTCAAGATCTTCATCTTGAACAACGAATATATGGGCATGGTCCGCCAGTGGCAGGAACTGACCTATGAGAGCCGCTATTCGAACAGCTACTCCGACAGCCTCCCCGATTTCGTGAAGCTCGCCGAGGCCTATGGCTGGAAAGGCATCCGCATCACGGAAGAACGCGATCTTGATGATGGCATCATGCGGATGCTCGACCACAATGGCCCGGTGATCGTCGATTGCCTCGTCGCGCAGGATGCCAACTGCCTGCCGATGATCCCGTCAGGCGCGGCCCATACCGAAATGCTGCTGTATGGCGACAAGGTCGACGGCACGATGGACGATGAAGCCAAGGCGCTGGTCTAGGACACCTGAACAATGCCCATGAAAATCGCTGAAGCTGCCTCGGAACGCCACGTGCTGGCGGTCACCGTCGATAACGAGCCGGGGATTCTCGCCAAGATCACCGGCCTGTTCACCGCGCGGGGCTACAATATCGACAGCCTGACGGTGGCCGACATCACCGAGGATCACGCGGTGAGCCGTATCACCATCGTCACCAACGGTCCGCCGCAGGTGATCGATCAGATCGAGGCGCAATTGGAGCGGCTGGTGCCGGTGCACAAGGTCACCGACCTCACCACGGCTGGCCCGCACGTGGAGCGCGAACTGGCGCTCATCAAGGTCACCGGCACGGGCGAAAAGCGGGTCGAGGCGCTGCGCCTCGCGGACATATTCCGCGCGCGCCCGGTCGATACCACCACCGAAAGCTTCATCTTCGAAATCACCGGCCCGCCCGACAAGGTCGACAGCTTCATCGCCCTGATGCGCGAACTGGGGCTGGTCGAGGTTGGCCGCACCGGGATCGTGGGCATGATGCGCGGGGCCGTGGGGGCCTAGAGGTTACAAGTTTTATCACTCCGCCGTCCCGGGCCTGACCCGGGACCCCGCTCCTTCTGCACGGTAGCAAGATAGCGGGACCCCGGGTCAAGCCCGGGGCGGTGACAACAGCAAGGCAGGAATACGAAATGAAGGTTTATTACGACGCCGACGCCGATCTCAATCTGATCAAGCCCAAGAAGGTCGCCATTGTCGGCTATGGTTCGCAAGGTCATGCCCATGCCCAGAACCTGCGTGACAGCGGCGTTGCCGAAGTCGCCATCGCCCTGCGCGAAGGTTCGGCCACCGCCAAGAAGGCGGAAGCCGCTGGCTTCAAGGTGCTCTCCAACACCGCAGCCGCGCAGTGGGCCGATATCATCATGATCCTCGCGCCCGATGAACATCAGGCCGCGATCTGGGAGAATGACCTCAAGGGCCACATGAAGCCGGGCGCCGCGCTCGCCTTTGCGCACGGGCTCAACATCCACTTCGGCCTGATCGAAGCGCCTGCCGATATCGACGTGATCATGATCGCCCCCAAGGGCCCGGGCCACACCGTCCGCAGCGAATATGTGAAGGGCGGCGGCGTGCCCTGCCTGATCGCGGTCCACCAGGACGCCAGTGGCGCGGCGCATGACGTGGCGCTGGCCTATGCGTCCGCCGTCGGCGGCGGGCGCAGTGGCATCATCGAAACCAACTTCCGCGAGGAATGCGAAACCGATCTGTTCGGCGAACAGGCCGTGCTGTGCGGCGGGATCACCCACCTGATCCAGGCCGGGTTCGAAACGCTGGTTGAGGCCGGTTACGCTCCCGAAATGGCCTATTTCGAGTGCTTGCACGAAACCAAGCTGATCGTCGATCTGCTCTATGAAGGCGGTATCGCCAACATGCGCTATTCGATCTCGAACACCGCCGAATATGGCGACATCACCACCGGCCCGCGCATCATCACGGCGGAAACCAAGGCCGAAATGAAGCGCGTGCTGGCCGACATCCAGTCGGGCCGCTTCGTCAAGAACTTCGTGCTCGATAACCGCGCCGGCCAGCCCGAACTCAAGGCCGCCCGCAAGCAGGCCGCCGCACACCCGATCGAGCAGACCGGCGAAAAACTGCGCGCCATGATGCCGTGGATCGCCGCCAACAAGTTGGTCGACAAGGCCAAGAACTGAGCCTACCCCTTGTGGGGTGACATCAGGCATTTCCAGATGGTTGATTGCGGCTGCCGCCTTCGGGCCGGCAGCCGCTTTCGCATCCGCTGCCCTGCCTGCCCCTGCCACTGATCTGCTGTTTGCGATCCGCACGCCTGCGGGTGAGACAATCGGTTGGCAGCACGAACAGGATGGCACGACCGAGCGTCAGCTTGCCATGCGGGTGCATGGCCATGATGTGCAAAGCGAATACCAGCACCTCACCCGCTCACCCGATGGGAAGGTCGTGCTGCGTCAGGGCACTTCGGAACGCAATGCGCGCAAGGTGCGCGCTGACAGCATCGATGCCATCACGCCTTTCAGCACGGTAATCGCCGCTGCACGCGGCACATCGCAATCGGGCCTGCGCCGCCTTGGCACCCTGCCCGGCGGCGAGATTTTGGTGGAGCGCCGCATCGCCGGGCAATTCGATGCCGCATGGCTGGTCACGCTGACGCCGCAGGGCACGGCTGCGCGCATCCGGGTGCCGGTGCTGGGGGGCGACTGGCTGCTTGAACCCGTTGCCGCCCGCCCTGCGGCTGTTCCCGGCAATCTGGTCCACCCCATGGTCGATGCCCCCTATGATATCCCGCGCAGCGCGCAGGCCGGGCATATCCGCTATTTCATCGCGATCCCGTCAGGCGCGGGCCTGCCTCTGCCCGAGACCGGCGAGCAGCGCATCGCCCCGCTGGGCGCTGATCGCTGGCAGATCGACCTTTGCACAGACTGCGGCCCCGGCCTGCCGAGCGATCCTGCCTTTCTGGCCGAAGCGCGCCGCCCGGCCCGGTGGCTTGAGGCCAATGCGCCCGAACTGACACTCGCCGCGCGCAAAGCCACAGGACCGCGCCGCTCAGAGGCTGCCGTCATGCGGGCACTCGCCCGGACAGCACGATCGCGGCTCCGCGACATTGATTACAACGGCCATGCCAGCGCGCTGGCGGCGTGGAAGCAGCGGCGCGGGGATTGCACCGAGGATGCCGTGCTGCTGACGGCACTCGCCCGGGCCGCGGGCATCCCGGCCAAAGTTGCCAGCGGCCTTGCCTATGAACGCAGCGCCTATCACGGCACGGCCAGCGCCTTCTTCCCCCATGCCTGGACAGTGGCCTATGTCGATGGCGCCTGGCGCAGCTTCGACATTTCGAGCGGGGGCTTTTCCTCGGCCCACATCGCGCTTTCGATCAGCGATGGAGAGCCTGCGCGGATCACCGCAGCCTGGCGGCTCGCAGCCCTGATCGCATGGCAGGATATGGCCGAAGTCAGGCCTCGGACGCGCCCTTAGCCTTGGCGGGCGCATCTTCGGTGATCACCGGCAGGGTGCGCAGCTTCGGACCAGCGGCGGGCTTTTCCTCGCCGCTGTGCCATTGGGCCTGATCGGGTTTGCGCAGGCCGCCGACGATGATCATTTCGCCAAAGCTGAAATCTTCCTCATCATAGGCCGTATCGCCATCGGCTTCGGCCGCAGGTGCATCAGATGGTGCGGCCTGTGCCACCTGCTCCTGCGCGGCGGGCGCATCAGCCGCTTGCGCCATCGCGGGCGCCGCAACAAAGCCCGCGACCCCCAGCATCGCTGCCGCCACCGCCGAGCCAGCGCGCACGGTGTAACGCACGCAAAGCCCTTCAGCATCGCTGCAGCCTGCAAAGAGCGCGCGGCGATCAGCCTCGCTCATGGCGGTGAGGTCATGCACCTCGCGCTCGCACAGGCGGCATTGGCTGCCGGCGAGAATATCGGCAATGGGGCCCTTGTAGGGGCACGGGTCCTGCACCAGCGGAAATCGGCTCATCGGGGCACTTCCGATCCATAGAGATTTCAGAGGCATTCAGGGTAACACAAGGCTGCGATTGTTCAAACCGTTCCGCACAAGCGGCAGTCTGTGGAACTATCGCGGGCCTTTGGCTATTGGTGGCAGGAACCCTTGAGGAGACGACCCAGCATGAACCGCAAATCCCTTGCCGCTGCCGCCGCGATTGCCTTTGCCGCAGGCGCCGCCGCATTCGCCCCCGCGCTGACCGCGCAGGGCGCCCCCCAGCTTCCCGGTGCCAAAGACCCCGCACGCGTGGCCGCCGGAACCTATGCCGCCGATCCGGGCCACTCGCTGATCGGATGGGAAGTGAACCACTTTGGCTTCAATGATTACTACGGCATCTTCGGCGATGTGGCCGGCACGCTGACCATCGATCCGGCCAATCCCAATGCGGCCACGGTCGATGTGACGATCCCTGTCGCCAACGTCACCACTGCCAGCAAGGGCCTCACCGATCACCTGCTGCGCGCCGGCAAGGACGGCGCCAAGCCCGATTTCTTCGGTCCGGCCCCGGCCCCTGCCCGCTTCGTTTCCACATCGGTCAAGGCAGATGGAATGAAGGCCATGATCACCGGCGATCTGACGCTGAACGGAATCACCAGGCCCGTCACCTTCGAGGCCGAATTCACCGGCGCGGGCAACAATCCCTTCAACAAGAAGGCGACCATCGGCTTTGAGGCCGAAACCAGCATCAAGCGGTCCGATTTCGGGGTGAACTACGGCATCCCGTTTGTCAGCGACGAGGTTGAACTCGATATCAGCGTGGCCTTCGAAAAGCAGTAAGCGGCCACTCGACACGCACCCTGCAATCGGGCAGGCCATCAGCCACGATGCGCCTGTCCGATTGCCACAACATTGATGATTTCCGGCAGCTGGCGAAGGCCCGCCTGCCCTTCCCCGTGTTCGATTACATCGACGGGGCCGCCGATGACGAACTGACCAAGGCGCGCAACACCGCCGCCTTTGCAGGGGTCGATCTGGTGCCCGATGTGCTGGCGGGCGTGGCAACAATCGACACTTCCTGCACGATCCTCGGGCGCAAATCGGCGCTGCCGCTGATGCTCTCGCCCACTGCGGTGCAGCGCGCCTTTCACTGGCAGGGCGAGACCGCCGTCGCCCGCGCGGCGGAAAAGTTCGGGCTGTGGTTCGGCATCTCCAGCCTTGCGACCCGCAGCATCGAGGAAATCGCTGCGCTCACCAGCGGCCCCAAGCTGTTCCAGCTTTACGTCCACAAGGACAAGGGCCTGAACGCGAGCATGATCCAGCGTTGTCAGGCCGCACGGTTCGATGCGCTGGCGCTGACGGTGGATACCATCGTATCGGGCAAGCGCGAACGCTGCCTGCGTTCGGGCTTTACCACCCCGCCGCGCTTTACCCCTGCCAGCATCATCAGCTACGCCACCCGCCCACGCTGGACGCTCGATTATCTGCTGCGGGAGAAATTCCGCCTTCCCAACCTCGATACCCATGTAGCCGAAGGCACCGGCAAAGCCGTGAGCATCGCGGAATATTTCAATACCATGCTCGATACCGCGATGGATTGGGACACTGCCGCCCGCATCCGGCAGGACTGGGGCGGCAAGTTCGTGCTGAAGGGCGTGATGAGCGCAGGCGATGCGCGGCGTGCGGTCGAAATCGGTGCGGATGCGATCATGATTTCCAACCACGGCGGACGCCAGCTGGACGGAAGCCGCGCCCCCTTCGATCAGCTCCCCGAAATCGTCGATGCGGTCGGCGGCCAGATCGAGATCATCTGTGATGGCGGTGTGCGGCGCGGCACCCATGTCCTGAAAGCCCTGTGCAGCGGGGCGACGGCTGCATCGGGCGGGCGGCTGTATCTCTATGCCCTTGCCGCGGCCGGGCAGGATGGGGTGGAGCGCGCACTTGGCATCCTCAGGGACGAAATCGAACGGGGCATGCGGCTGATGGGGGTGACGGCAACCGATCAGCTGACGCCCGGACGCATTCGCCAGCGGGCATAAATTACGCGGTCCTGTCATACAGGGGTAATGAAAGGCGCGTTTTGCATGGGGCGCCGGACAACAGGGACCTGCAACCATGATCATTTCCGCCCGCGCCTTCGCCATCGCCGTGCCCCTCGCCCTGACGCTTGCCGCCTGCGGGAGCGAGCCTGCACAGCCGGGCAATGATGCCGAGAGCTTTGCTGCGCGCATCGGTCAGCCCGGCGCGGCGACCCCGGCAGCGGATGCCGCGTC
Organism: Porphyrobacter sp.; assembly: GCA_018991295.1. Lineage (GTDB taxonomy): Bacteria > Pseudomonadota > Alphaproteobacteria > Sphingomonadales > Sphingomonadaceae > Erythrobacter. Next base: position 6,278 of record JAGKSZ010000007.1, read on the forward strand.
AGCAGCCCCTGCCCCTGCCGCCTCTGCCACGCCGCAGATCGCACAGCCGCTGCCCGGCGCGGTGGCCGGCCCCTTTGTGCGCGGGACGTTGACCGATCCGGACTCGAAAACCTGCGGCGCGCCGCTGATGGGACCGTTCATCGGCAAACAGGCCGATCAGGCGACCCGCGCCGAAATTGCCAAGATGCTCGGCCGCACCGACAATCTGCGCTTCGTTGGCTTTGGCAGCGTCGCCACGGTCAATCCCGATCCGACCAATCCCCGCCTGTCGATCATGCTCGATGCCCAGAACGTGATCCGCGACGCTCGTTGCGGGTGATCGGACGCGGTTCCGGGGCAATCCCGGCTTGCACGCCGCGCAATTATCGGCAATGAGGCTCGCCATGACGCGAAACGGACTTGCGCTGCTTCGACTTATGCGCCCTTGGGCGTAGGTAGCCGCGCGCGATAGCTGCGAGCGGCCCGCTCCCAAGGGTAACCGCCGCAGACTGTCTTTCCCCATTTCGCGACGAGCTTCACTGTCATGCCCATGCTCCCCGAGCCTTCTTCAAAGTATCGCCCTTTCGGCCAGATCAATCTGCCCGACCGTCAATGGCCCTCGCGGCTGATCGAAAAGGCCCCGCGCTGGCTCTCCACCGATCTGCGCGATGGCAACCAGTCGATCATCGATCCGATGGATGCGGTAAAGAAGCGCCGCTTTTTCGATCTGCTGGTGGAAGTGGGGCTGAAGGAAATCGAGGTCGGCTTCCCCAGCGCCGGCGCGACCGAGTTCGATTTTATCTCGGGGCTCGTCAAATCGGACGCGATTCCCGATGACGTGATCGTGCAGGTGCTGACCCAGAGCCGCGAGGATCTGATCCGCACCAGCTTTGCCAGCCTTGAAGGTGCGCGGGCGGCGATCGTTCACCTCTACAACGCGGTCAGCCCCGCATGGCGCGACATCGTGTTCCGCATGAGCAAGGACGAGGTGAAAGCCATCGCGGTCGCCGGAGCCAAGGTGATGCGCGACGAGGCGGCCAGGTATCCCGGCACCGACTGGCACTTCCAGTACAGCCCCGAAACCTTCTCCACCGCCGAACTCGATTTTTCCATCGAGGTTTGCGCAGCGGTGATGGAGGTCCTCCAACCCACGCCCGAGCACCCCATCATCCTCAACCTGCCCGCCACGGTCGAGGCGGCAACACCCAATATCTACGCCGATCAGATCGAATATTTCGCCCGGCATCTGCCCAATCGGGAAAGCGCCATCCTGAGCCTGCACACCCACAACGACCGCGGCACGGGCGTTGCAGCGGCCGAACTCGGCCTGATGGCAGGCGCGGACCGGGTGGAGGGGTGCCTGTTCGGCAATGGCGAGCGCACCGGCAATTGCTGCCTCGTCACGATGGCGCTCAATCTCTACACGCAAGGGATCAGCCCGAACCTCGATTTTTCGGACATTGACCGGGTGATCGAGACGGTGACCTATTGCAACGATCTGCCCGTCCACCAGCGCCACCCCTATGGCGGCGAACTGGTCTACACCGCCTTTTCCGGTAGCCATCAGGACGCGATCAAGAAGGGCTTCGAAGCCCGCGAGACGCAGAACGACGAGGCTTGGCGCGTGCCTTACCTCCCCATCGATCCGGCCGATCTGGGGCGCAATTACGAGGCGGTGATCCGCGTCAATTCGCAGTCCGGCAAGGGCGGTTTTGCCTGGGTGCTTGAGAAGGATCAGGGCCTCAAGCTGCCCAAGAAGATGCAGGCCGATTTCAGCCGCCACGTGCAGGCCATGGCGGACGCTCTGGGCCGCGAACTGGGCGCTGCCGACATCTGGGACGCCTTCCGCCGCGCCTATCACGTCAAGATCCACCCCAAGCATTTCCAGCTCGTCCGCTACGAGGAAAGCCGGGCTGCAGATGGCACCCGCATCTTTGCCGGAACCATCGCGGTCGATGGACAGGAACAAAGCGTCTCAGGGCGCGGCAATGGCCTTATCTCCAGCGTGATGGGCACTTTGCGCGAGGCGTTCGGCGTGGAACTGGAAGTGGTCGACTACACCGAACACGCGCTGGGCGCAGGCACGGATGCGCGGGCGGCCGCCTATCTCGAATGCCGCAGCGCAGACGGGCGCACCATCTGGGGCTGCGGCATCGACGAGGATATCGCCACCGCCAGCGTGCGCGCCGTGCTGAGCGCGGCGAACTGCGCTGTGGCTAGCCGCGCCGCCTGATCCTGCGCTCACTTGCGCGCCGCCGCATTTGGGCGCAATTTCCGTTGATGGACGAGCGGGAGGAGCGCACGTGACAGGATTGCAGCCCATCCCCGGCGTGCCCCCGGCACCGCCCGCACCGCAAGTCGCCAGCGATCTGACGTGGCATGATCTTGCAGCGGCGCTTGCCGCAGGATGGCGGGATTTTTGCGCCATGCCGCGCTTCGGGCTGTTCTTTGCAGGGGTCTATGTCCTTGCCGGGCTGGCCATAGGCTGGGCGACGGTTGCGGGCGGCAACCTTAGCTGGCTGATCCCCGCCATTGCCGGTTTCCCGCTGGTCGCGCCGTTCATCGCGGTGGGCCTGTATGAAGCAAGCCGCAGGCGGGCAGCTCAAGAGCCGCTGACCTGGCCTGCGGTGCTCGGCGCATTGAAAGGCCACGGCGATGACCAGATCCTGTCGATGGGGGTGATCGTGTTCGTCGCCTTTTCGTTCTGGATGATCGTTGCCCATGCGATCTTTGCGGTGTTCGTGGGCGAAAGCGGGCTGGGCCGCGATCCTCTTGCCTCGCTGGCCACGCCTGCGGGGCTGGCAATGCTGGGCGTTGGCAGCGCGGTGGGCGCTGCGATGGCCTTTGCCTTCTACGCGATGACGGTCATCAGCCTGCCGCTGCTGGTTGACCGCCGCCACGATTTCCTCACCGCGATCATCGCCAGCCTTGCCGTGGTGCGGCGCAATTTTGCGGTGATGCTCGGCTGGGCGGCGATCATCGCCGCGCTGCTGTTTGCCGCGATGCTGCCGGGCTTTCTCGGCCTGCTGGTGGCGCTGCCGGTGCTGGGCCATGCGACCTGGCACCTTTATGCGCGGGCGGTTGCCTGAGGGGCATTTCCTACACCTGCCCAACCCCTTTATGATTTGAGGAATGACGAGGCCGCAGATGCCCGTTAGATCCGAACGCAAGACAGCGGCGCGCGGGACCGGGGTTTCTGTTTCTGGACAGTGTCTCATGTGTCTCCAACATACGCCCGGAGGGAGAGAAACATGAACGAATCCGGTGTGCCTGAAGCGATTCTGGAACCCGATCTGGCGATCATCGATCCGCACCATCACCTGTGGGATCTGCGGCCGATGCTGGGAATGTTCCCGCAGCCCCACCACCCCTTCATCGCGGCGATCATCCCCAACGCCTATTACACCTTCGATCAGCTCCACGCCCACCTTGCAGGCAGCGGGCACAACATCATCGGCACGGTCTATATGGAATGCGGCGCATTCTATAACGGGGCCTATGGCGATGCGCTGAAGACCGTCGGCGAAGTCGAATTCGTCAACGGCATCGCCGCGCAATCGGCAAGCGGGCTTTATGGCCCGGCGCGCTATTGTGCGGGGATTGTCGGCCATGCCGATCTGATGCGGGGAAGCCATGCAGGCGAAGTGCTGGATGCCCTTGCCGCCGCCTCGCCGCGCTTCGGGGGCATCCGCCATGCCGCAGCGTGGGATGCCGATGCGCAGGTGCTCGGCCCGCCGTTCCATCATCCGCAAGGCCTTTACCGCGATGCGACCTTCCGCGAAGGCTTTGCCGAACTCGGCAAGCGCGGCCTGACCTTCGATGCCTGGCTGCTGGAGCCGCAATTGCCCGATGTGATCGACCTTGCACGGGCCTTCCCCGATCAGCCGATCTGCCTTGACCATGTCGGAACGCCCGTGGGCCTGGCGAGCTACAAGGGCCGGTTGCATGAACGTTTCGATACCTGGCGGCACAATATCCGGGAACTCGCCCGGTGCGAAAACGTGGTGGTCAAGCTCGGCGGGCTGGCCATGGCCTTTTGCGCCCTGCCCGAAGAAGGCCCCGCTGCCGGACATTCCTCCGAACATCTCGCCGCGCTGTGGCGGCCCTATATCGAAACCTGCATCGAAGCCTTCGGGCCGCAGCGCGCCATGTTCGAGAGCAACTATCCGGTCGATTACTGGGGCGCGGATTACGGTGTGCTGTGGAACGCCTTCAAACGCCTCACCCGCAGCGCCAGCGCGGATGAGAAAGCGGCGCTGTTCGCAGGCACGGCGGCGCGGTTCTACGGGATCGAACACTTGCTGGGTTGACGTAACGGCACTCGCAAAATCACGCTTGGCAGGCGCTCAGGCCTCGTTAGACACGCAGGCCAAGAACACAGTTTTCAGGAGAAACCCATGCCCCTTCCCGCCCCCTTCGATCGTCTGCGCCTGCCGCTGATCGGATCACCGCTGTTCATCGTATCCGGCCCGGAACTGGTGATTGCGCAGTGCAAGGCGGGGATCATCGGCAGCTTTCCGGCGCTGAATGCTCGGCCCCAGTCGCAGCTCGATGAATGGCTCCACCAGATCACCGAAGAACTGGCCGCCCACAACCGCGCCAATCCCGATCGGCCGGCCGCGCCCTTTGCGGTCAACCAGATCGTCCACAAGACCAATGACCGGGTCGATGCCGATATGGCGACCTGCGAGAAGTGGCAGGTGCCGATGGTCATCACCTCGCTGGGCGCGCGCGAGGATATCTACACCGCCGTGCGCAACTGGGGCGGCGTGACGATGCACGATGTTATCAACAACCGCTTTGCCCGCAAGGCGATCGAAAAGGGGGCAACGGGCCTTATCCCGGTGGCCGCTGGCGCAGGCGGCCATGCCGGATCGCTTTCGCCGTTCGCCCTGATGCAGGAAATCCGCGAATGGTTCGATGGCCTTGTCGCGCTGTCGGGCAGCGTGGGTCACGGGGCGACGATCCTTGCAGCCCAGGCCCTGCGCGCAGACTTTGCCTATGCCGGCAGCGCCTTCATCGCCACCCGGGAAGCCAACGCTGCCGATGGCTACAAGCAGGGCATCGTCGATGGGTCCTCGGAAGGGATTGTCTACACCAACCTGTTTACAGGGGTGCACGGCAATTACCTGCGCTCCTCGATCGAAGCGGCGGGCATGGACCCGGACAATCTGCCCGAAAGCGATCCTTCCAAGATGAACTTCGGCAGCGGCGGCAACACCAAGGCCAAGGCCTGGAAGGATATCTGGGGTTCGGGTCAGGGGATCGGGACGATCAAGGACGTGGGCACGGTGGAAGACCTCGTCGCCCGGTTCGAGCGCGAATACCACGAGGCCAAGGCGCGGCTGGCGGGCAATTCGGGCTATACTTCGTGGGCGGCGATGGCGCAGGCGGCCGAATAGGGTCTTACTGCGCGGCCCACAGGCTTTCTGCCATCGCATCGAGCATAGTGAAATCAAAGCCGGTGCCGACCGGGTCCTTGCGGTTCAGCACGACCCGGCGGCGCTCGGCCAGAAGCTGCCGCCGCAGCGCGCCTTGCAGCAGGTGCAGGCGCATCAGGGCCTCGATCAGCGCGACCTCCTCATCCCTGCGCCGCACCTGCGCCCAGTGCGCCTCGATCCGGCCGACGCGGGCGATCACGACCTCGTTATAGTGCCGGTGCGGGCCGCGGTGGAGCGGCATCCCGGTGCGCAGCGACGTTGCCTCGGTGGCCGGCAGCAGGATGCCGTTGCGACGGAAATCATCAAACCCCACCCGCACCCGCCCGACTTCGGCAAACATCCGGCCAAAGCAACGCTGGGAAAGCAGCTGGCGGGGCAGCAGGTGGTGGCGCTGCAATCCGGGGTCATAGCCCTGCGCGCCCCGCGTGTTGACCGAGCGGAAGGTGATGATCGTCAGGCTGTGCGTGTGACCCCTCCCGTGCATGGCTATTCGCGCCAGACACTGACCACGGCGCGGCTGCGCGAGGGGCGCAGCACCAAGCGGCTGCCATCCGGCGCGGTGATGCGATCATCATCGCTCAGCCCGCCGATCAGCACGAGGTGATTGACGAGCCGGATGCCCAGCCTGGTCGCCGCCACCCGGTCAGCGGTAAGCGACGGTTCGATCCGCAATTCCTGCCCGATCCAGAAGGCAAGGCCGACGCTTTCCAGCGCCCCATCCTCGGTTTGCGTGAAGGCGGTAAGGCCGAGCGCCGGGAACGGCCCGCCTTCCAGCCATGCGCTGGTCACGGATTCGAAGAAGCGCGCCCCGATCGCCGTGCCTGCCGGGCCCCAGCCCACCGCCACCACATCGGGCAGCTGGCGCACCAGATCGCAACCCAAGGCCAACAGTCCGCGCATCAGCGGCAGGCTGGCTGCACCATCTGCAAGGTGCGGGCCCGGGCGCAGCACCAGTGCCTCATAGGCGTCAGGCGCAGGCAGCGCGGGCAGATCGAAGCGGTGGGCAAAGGCGGGAAAGGGAGCAGCAGGCCCCGGCGCAAAGCCACTCAGATCAAAGGTCAGCCCTTCGCGCAGCAGTTCAAGCCAGTGCAGCTGGCCCGGCCACAATGCTTCTGCATCCGGTGCCCGGCCAACGGAATTATCTGAGCTGGCTTCATCAGCCACGGGATCATGGCTCACGCTGAGCGATGGCTGACGCCCGACAAAGGCCCTGATCGCAAGCCGATCAGGCCGCTTGCCACTGGCAAACAGCACATGCAGCTGGGCATCCTGAGCGCGCTGCGACTTCGAAATCGTCAGGCCCCCCTCGTAAGTTGCCCTGATGCAAAGCAATTCATCCCCAAACGCCCATCAAGCGCAGTTGCCCAACCTCGTCGAGTCCCCAAAGGGGACAGCTGTTCCGTTTTGGAGCAATCTCAAAAGAGGCCAAGCCGCAGTCCTTCGGCTAGGGCGGCCCCGGTTTCCCGCGCCTGAACAAGCGCCGCT
>JAGKSZ010000081.1 GCA_018991295.1 Porphyrobacter sp.
GACAGCCTGACGGTGATGGATTTCGTCGCGGAAATCGAAGACGAATTCGATGTGATCATCTCGATGAACCAGCAGGCGGAAATCGAAAACTGGGGCCAACTGGTCGCCGCAGTCCACAAGCTTCAGGATAGCTGATAAGAGCGTCTGCCATGACCGAAACGATTGCCCCCACCCAACCCGTCGACCTGCTGGCGAAGTTCGATCCCATTATCCAGACCCGCGAGGCGCTGCTTGCTGCCGGGGTGGAGGATCCGTTCAACCTCGTCATGGAACAGGTGCTCTCGCCGACCCGTGCGATCTGCAACGGGCGCGATACGATCCTGCTGGGCACTTACAACTACATGGGCATGACCTTCGACGATGATGTCATCGCCGCAGGCAAGACTGCGATGGAGGATTTCGGCGCGGGCACCACCGGCAGCCGCGTCTTGAACGGCACCTTCCGCGATCACCGCGATGTCGAAGCGGCGCTGCGCGATTTCTACGACATGGACCACGCGATGGTCTTTTCGACCGGCTACCAGGCGAACCTCGGGATCATCTCGACGCTGGCGGGCAAGGGCGATTACATCATCCTCGACATCGATAGCCACGCCTCGATCTGGGATGGCTGCAAGATGGGCGATGCCGAAGTCGTCCCCTTCAAGCACAATGACGTCGAAGCGCTCGAAAAGCGGCTGAAGCGCGTGCCGGAAGGCGCGGGCAAGCTGGTGGTGCTTGAAGGCGTTTATTCGATGATGGGCGATGTCGCGCCGCTCAGGGAAATGGTGCGCATTTCCAAGGAGCACGGCGCCATGGTGCTGGTCGACGAGGCCCATTCGATGGGCTTCATCGGCGAACATGGCCGCGGCGTTGCCGAAGAACAGGGCGTGCTGGATGATGTCGATTTCATCATCGGCACCTTCTCCAAGAGCGTCGGGACGGTCGGCGGTTTCTGCGTTTCCAACCACCCCAAGTTCGAAGTGCTGCGCCTTGTGTGCCGGCCCTATGTTTTCACCGCCGCGCTGCCGCCTGCGGTGATGGCATCGAGCGCCACCTCGATCCGCAAGCTCATGCACGGCAGCAACAAGCGCGCGCATCTGTGGGAGAACAGCCGCACGCTGCACGGCGGCCTCAGGGCGCTGGGCTTCCAGCTCGGCACCGAAACCCCGCAAAGCGCGATCATCGCGGTCATCATGCCCGATCTCGAAAAGGGCGCGATGATGTGGGAGGCGCTGCTGAAGGAAGGCCTCTACGTCAACCTCGCCCGTCCCCCGGCCACGCCTGCGGGCATGACCTTGCTGCGCTGTTCGCTGTGCGCGGAACACACAGCGGATCAGGTGCAGACGATCCTCGGCATGTTCGAACGCGCCGGCAAGGCGATCGGGATTATCTGAGGGAGAGAGGGCCCGGCAGCCCTCCTCCGCCCGTCAATTGATCGAGATGATCCCGTCGACGGCCCGCCATTCCTGCGGGCCGATCAGGTGCTTGTGCGCAACCCGCACCGAATGCAGCACCGCATCGATCTCGCGCCGCCAGAAGGCCAGGAACCGATCGAGCTCGGGGAAGCGGGGCGCCACATCATATTGCTGCATCACGAATTGCTGCAGCAGACTGCGGTGATCGGGCATGTAGTAATGGATTTCGACCGTCGACAGGCCATAGCCTGCCATCTGAGCCAGAAACGCGCGGTCGGTCATCACTCCTCCTCTGTTGCGACGTGAAGAAAAGCTGGGGCACAAGGAATCACACCAACCGCCCCCCGGTCAAGAGGCACCGGATGGCCCCGCACCCTGTCAATTAACCAGAACGGTTATTTTTCTTGACATCGTAACGCTCTCTGGTTATCAGAGGGCATCATCGAAAAATTGCGATTCGCCAGCAGGCAGGCCTTCAGGGATCGGAAGGGCTGCCCGTTTCCGCGTCGCCATGGGAGTGGTGACCATGGACAAAACCGTGCCCGTCCGATCCCGCAGCAACACTGGCGCCCCCGGGCGTTACTGGCGCAAGCGGTTCCTGGAAACGCTCTCTGCCACCTCGAATATCGAGAGCGCGGCGGAGGCTGCCAAGGTGACGGTGGCCCGCGCCTGGCAGACCCGGCGCGATGAACCTGAATTCGCCCGCGCCTGGCAGGCGGCCATTGCCGATGGGTACCTCAACCTCGAAATGGAGGTGATCCGGCGCCTGCGCGAGGGCCGTCTGACAACGACCGATGGCGAAAAGTTCGATTTTGCCAACGCAATCCGCCTGCTTGCAACCCAGCGCGAGGCGATCGGGCGGGGGCAAGTTCAGGTCCGCGATGTCAGCGCCGCCGAAGTGCGCGCCTCGATCGACCGCAAGATCGAGGACATCCGCCGCCGGGTTGCCCGGCAGAAGTCCATCGAAGGGAAGCGCGAATGAGCGACCCCTACAACGCGCTGATAACCGACCAGACGACCGCGGGCGACAAGGCCCGCCAGATGCTCAGCGCCGAACTCAACCAGACCGAACGCAATGGCTTCGATTACATCTGGGAATATGCTGCCCGCAAGGAACAGCTTCCTCCGCCGGGCGACTGGCGGGTGTGGATGATCATGGCCGGGCGCGGTTTCGGAAAGACCCGTGCCGGGGCGGAATGGGTGCGGATGATTGCCGACAGCAATCCCGAAGCGCGCATTGCGCTGGTCGCATCTTCGCTGGCCGAAGCGCGCGCAGTGATGGTTGAGGGCGAAAGCGGGCTGCTGGCGATCTGCCGTCCGGGGCACAAGCCCGTGTTTGAGCCTTCGCTGCACCGCATAAGGTTTGCCAACGGCGCGCAGGCGCAGCTGTTTTCCGCTGCCGAGCCCGAGGCGCTGCGCGGGCCCCAGCACAGTCACGCCTGGTGCGATGAAATCGGCAAGTGGCCGCTCGCCGCCGAACGGGCGACGCGCTGCTGGGACAACCTGTTGCTGGGTCTGCGACTGGGCAGCGATCCGCGCATCGCGGTCACCACCACGCCGCGGGCGGTGCCGTTGGTGCAGCGGCTGGTGGCGCAGGCCGCATCGGGCGGCGAGGTCACCATCAGCCGGGGTGCAACCGGAGACAATGATCGCCTGCCCGATCGTTTCCACGCCGCAATCACCAGCGAATTTGCCGGCTCCCAGCTCGCCCGGCAGGAAATCGATGGCGAATTGCTGGAGGATATCGAAGGCGCGCTGTGGACCCGATCGTTGCTGGAACAGGCGCGGGACTATGGCGCCGTGCCCGAAGCGGCGCGGGTGGTGGTGGCGGTCGATCCGCCGGCAGGTGCCACGGGCGATGAATGCGGGATCATCGTTGCGATGCTCGGCGTTGACGGGATTGCGCGGGTGCTGGCCGATTGCTCGCTTGGCAATGCATCGCCCGCCCAATGGGCACAGCGCGTGGCCGAAGCTGCGCATGAATGGAACGCCGACCGTGTCGTGGCCGAAGCCAATCAGGGCGGTGCGATGGTGGAAAGCGTGCTGCGCGCAGCCGATCAGGCCTTGCCGGTCAAACTGGTCCATGCCTCCCGGGGCAAGGTCGCCCGGGCCGAGCCGGTCGCAGCCCTCTATGCTACCGGCCGGGTGCGCCACCTCGGGGTCTTTGCATGGCTGGAGGACCAGCTGTGCGGGCTGCTTACCGGGGGCACCTATGCCGGGCCCGGCCGCAGCCCCGATCGCGCCGATGCGCTGGTCTGGGCCCTGAGCGAACTGCTGCTGGGCAGACCCATCCGGCCCAGCGTCACAGTGCTGTGACGCAGCGCGCAAACAAAGGAATTCCCATGGCCTTGCTCGATTTCTTCCGCTCCGCCTTCAAGGGCGGGGAGCAACCCCGTGTGCCGCTTGGCGGTGGCTTTGCGCAAGGCTGGCTGCCTGCCTTCGATGGCGGGGCGCAGTCCTGCGACTACAGCTATGACCGGGCCATCACCGAAGGCTTCCTGGCCAACCCCATCGCCCAGCGTTCGGTGCGGCTGCTGGCCGAAGGGGTCGGTCAGGCCCCGCTCGATTGCTCCGACCCGCGCCTTGCTGCGCTGGTCACTGCGACAAGCGCGGGGCAATCGCTGGTTGAGACACTGGCGGCGCATCTGCTGCTGCACGGCAATGCCTATGTGCAGGTCATCAAGGACGCGCAAGGCAGCCCGGTGGAACTGTTTGCGCTGCGTCCCGAACGGGTCAAGGCGGTGCTCGACGCCAATGGTTGGCCCTGCGCCTATGAATATGCGGTGGGCCACAGCGTCACCCGGCTTGCCCTTGACGACGAGGACGGCTGGCCCGGCATCATCGCGATCCGCACCATGCACCCGCTGGCTGATCATCACGGCGCAGGCGCCCTGGAGGCGGCATGGCAGGCGGTGCTGATCCACAATGCCGCAACCCGCTGGAACCGCTCCTTGCTGGAGAACGCAGCACGGCCCTCGGGCGCGCTGGTCTACGAGACGGGCGACGGGGCGGCCCTTGCCCGCGAACAGTTTGACCGGCTCAAGCGCGAGCTCGACATTGCCTTTTCGGGCGCTGCCAATGCGGGCCGCCCGATGCTGCTCGATGGCGGGCTCAAGTGGCAATCGATGGCACTGAGCCCTGCCGACATGGACTTCGCAACGCTCAAGAGCGCGGCGGCGCGGGATATTGCTCTGGCATTCGGGGTGCCGCCGATGCTGCTCGGCCTGCCGGGTGACAATACCTATGCCAATTATCGCGAGGCCAACCGGGCCCTGTGGCGACTGACACTGCTGCCGCTGGCGGAGAAGATCTTTGCTGCCCTGCGCGAAGGCCTTGCGCCGTGGTTCCCGGATGCCGTGCTGGGCATCGATCTCGACCTTGTTCCTGCCCTGTCGGAAGACCGCGAGCGGCTGTGGTCGCAGGTTTCCGACGCCGATTTCCTGAGCCGCGCGGAAAAGCGCCAAATGCTGGGCTTCCCGCCCGAGGAGACTGCCCTATGAGCCGCGAAGACATTCTGGCCAGCCTGATGGCACAGGCCCGTGACGAGGGGGCCGAACTGGTCACCTTGCGCGCCATCGTCGAGGAGGCAAGCGCGCTCGCCACCGACCGGGCGCTGGAACGGCTCGGCCTTGGCGATCCCGGCGCCGAGGGCGATCTGGTCGAACTGCGCGAACTGCTTCAGGCGTGGCGCGATGCCAAGACGAGCGCGTGGAAGGCGTTCATCGACTGGGTGATCCGCGGTGCGCTGGCGCTGTTGCTGATCGGCTTTGCGGTTCGCTTTGGCCTGTGGGACCGGCTGTGAAATCGGCCCCCTCCCCGATCCGCTTCGCAGGCTATGCTGCGCTGTTCGACATCGCCGATGCCGGCCGCGACACGATCCGGCGCGGGGCCTTCACCCGGACGCTGGCGGGGCGGCAAGGCCCGTTGCCGCTCTATTGGCAGCACCGGCCCGACCAGCCCATCGGCGTGATCGAATACGCCGCCGAGGACGCGCGCGGTCTCAGGGTGATCGCCCGGATCGATCGTCCCCACAGCCGCGCGGCACACATGCTCAAGGCCGGGCAGGTTAGCGGTCTGAGCTTCGGCTTCCGCACCCGCGCGGCGCGACAATCGGCAGCGGGGCGCGAGCTGATCGATGTCGAGCTGTTTGAAATCAGCCTGGTTACCCGGCCGCTCCACCCGATGGCGCGCATCCATCTGATCGCCTGAACCCAGGCCCGGCCGCCCCTGAGGCGGCCATCCTTGTCCACCCCGCATGGCCGCCACTGGGGCGGCCTTTTTTCTGCCCAACCGAAAGGCCTCTGCCCCATGAACAATGCTGCATCCCCTACCCCTGCCGCCACCGCTGCCGATCCGCTGGACGCCAGCTTCGATATTCTCGCCCGTCAGGATCAAGCCGAAGCCGATATCACCGCGCTGCGCAGCGATGTCGATGAAGTGAAATCGCGGCTCGACAAGGTCGCCCGCGCCGCCAGCCGCCCGGCGATGGGTGGCGCAGCCCCGGCGGGCGATGCCCCCGAGGTCAAGAGCTTCGTCGATGGCTACCTGCGCCTCGGCCGCGAGACGGAAGTGAAATCGATCACTGGCACCACACCCGGCGATGGCGGCTTTGCCGTGCCGCGCCAGATCGATGCCGCGATCGCATCGCGGATCACCAAGTTGAGCCCGATCCGTGCCATCGCGCAGGTCGTGCAGACCGGCACCTCCGGCTATCGCAAGCTGGTTGCGACCAGCAATGTCGCCTCGGGCTGGGTCTCGGAAGCCGCGCCGCGCCCCGAAACGGGCACGCCCCAGTTTGCCGAAATCGCCCCGCCGAGCGGTGATCTTTACGCCAATCCGGCGGCCAGTCAGGCCATGCTTGATGATGTCGGCTTCGATCTGGAGGCCTGGCTGGCGAATGAAATCGCCAACGAGTTCGCCCGCGCCGAAGGCTCAGCCTTCGTCAAGGGCACCGGGGTAAACCAGCCCGAAGGCTTCATCACCGGCACCAAATCGACCGCCGAAGATGGCGTGCGCGCCTTCGGGACGATGCAATATATCGGCACCGGCAGCGCGACAGGGCTCGGAAGCGCGCTCGACACCAGGCTGATCGACCTCATCCATGCCCTGCGCCCGGGCCATCGTCAGGGCGCGGTGTTCGTGATGAATTCGACCACGCTCGCCAGTGTGCGCAAACTCAAGACGCCGGACGGGGCCTTCCTGTGGCAGCCGGGTCTGGTGGAGGGCCAGCCCAACCGGTTGCTCGGCTATCCGGTGATCGAAGCCGAGGACATGCCCGATGTCGCCGGCGGCGCCTTCCCGGTCGCCTTCGGCAACTTCCGCAACGGCTACCTGATCGCCGAGCGCAGCGCCACCCGCGTGCTGCGCGATCCCTTCACCAACAAGCCCTTCGTGCACTTCTACGCGACCAAGCGGATCGGCGGGAAGGTGCTGGATTCGGCGGCGATCAAGCTGCTCAAGGTCGAGGCGTAACCCCCTTCGTCTGACCTTTCCCCGCCGGGGTGCGCGTGCCCCCTTCGCACGCACCGGCCGGGCTATCGCGCCCGCATCGCCTCAGGCCGTTCCTCCCGCCTGACCCGCGCGATGCGGGCGCAACCTTGTGAATCACAATCTGGGAGACACCGCTATGCAGCGGACAATCGTGCAGCCCCCGGTGCCCGGCGATGCTGCGCTGGCGGAACTCAAGCACTGGCTTGGCATCACCCGACCCAACGAAGACGAGACGCTGAACGGATTGCTCGCCGCCAGCATCACCATCTGCGAGGCTTTCACCGGCAGAGCGCCCTTGCGCCAGACGGTTGAGGAAAGCGTGGCGCTCAGCGCCGGGTGGCAGGAGCTGGCCACTCGGCCGGTGAGCGCCCTTACCGCAGCAGCGATTATTGCCGATGATGGCACGCGCACGCCGATTGCGGTGCCTTCCGAGGCGCTGGAATGGCGGATCGGCCCGGCGGCCTGTGTCCGCCTGCTCCAGCCCCTTGAAGGGCAGGCGCTGGCTGTGCAGCTGGTGGCGGGGATCGCAGCGGACTGGGGCGGCCTGCCCGCACCCTTGCGTCACGGCATCATCCGCCTCGCCGCGCACCATTTCCGCGACCGCGAGGGCAAGACCAATGGCGTGCCGCCCGCCAGCGTCACCGCGTTGTGGCGGCCCTGGCGCGAGGTGCGGCTCGGATGATCGGGGCCACGGTGCGGTCCGCCGCGCTCATTCAGCGCCTGCGCGCCCGCGCGGCCCGCATCGCGGCATCCTATGCCGCAGGCCGCCGCAAAAACCCGGCTTCACGCAGAGCGGATTGGCATTCAGCCACCGAATTGTGGCCCGATTTCACCGGAGTGACCCGCAATGGAAAATGATCTGCGCGCCGCCCTTATCGCCTGGCTGCGCGCCGATCCGGCACTCGGGCCGATCAATGCGATCGAGGAGGAAGCGCCGCTCTCCGTCACGCCGCCATGGCTCGGCATTGCTGCCAGCGCGAGCGTGGACTGGGGCACCAAGGACCGGCCCGGGCGCGAGGTGCGGATCGCACTGGAACTGGAAAGCCGCACCGATGCCACCGCCGAGGACGCCCCGCTGCTGACTGCGATCGAGCGCCGCGTGCTGGATCTGCCCCCCTTCCACCCCGGTTTCGAGCTCGCCTCGATCCGCTTCCTGCGCGCGCGCAGCGAGGCCCGCGCCGACAATCTGCGCGGCGCGCTGCTTGAATTCCGCTTCCGCATCTTTGCCCCCCTTTGACGGAGTAACCCCCATGCCCGCACAATCAGGCGCCGCCTTCCTGCTCAAGATTACCAACGGCGCCTCGCCCGCCGTCTACCAGACCATTGCCGGGCTCAGGACCACGCAGATGTCGATCAATGGCGACACTGTGGTGGTCACCCACAAGCAATCGGGCGGCTGGCGCGATCTCTTGTCGGGGGCGGGCACGCGCTCGGTTTCGGTCAGCGCGGCAGGGATTTTCCTTGGCAGCACTGCGGAAAACACCGTGCGCACCCGCGCTCTCGACGGGACGCTCGATGATTACGAACTGTCCTTTGAAGATGGCGCCAGGCTGCGCGGCAAGTTTCTGGTCCAGCGGCTCGATTATGCCGGGGATTTCAATGGGGAGCGCAGCTACACGCTCCAGCTGGAAAGCTCCGGGCCGGTGGTGGCGGCGTGACGCGCCCGGCCAACCCCTTGCGCGGTGAGGCCACGCTGGCGGTGGCGGGCATCACCCATGTGCTGCGCCCGAGTTTCGAGAATCTGGTGCTGGCCGAGGCCGAACTTGGGTCGCTGTTTGCGCTGGTTGAACGTGCGGCGGCGGGCGCGTTGACGCTTACCGAGATGACGGCGCTGCTGTGGCACTGCCTGCCGGCTGAAAATCGCCCTGATCGGGCCGCGGTCGGTCAGGCAGTGCTGGCAATGGGGCTGATCGGCGCGACCGGGCCGGTGCGCAGCGTTCTGGCACAGGTGCTTCAGGGCGAAGCATGAGCGCCCGTTTCAGCGATGCTGCCCTCGAATGGGGCGTGCACGCCGCGCATATCCTCGGCTGGCGCCCGGCCGAATTCTGGTCTGCGACACCTGCCGAACTGGCGATGGCGCTGAGCGTGCCGCAGGAACTCTCCCACTCCCCCTCTCCCCCCAGCCGCGAGGCAATCGCCCGCATGATGGAGCGCGACAAGCATGACTGACGATTTCGACGAACTGGTGATCGACGTTCGTGCCCGCACCGATGGCTTTGCCAGCGATGTCGAAGCGATGCGCCGATCGCTCGACAGCTCGCTGGTCGATGGCTTCGGGAGGGCGGGCAATGTGCTCGAACGCAGCCTGCTGGGCGCGCTGCGACGCGGCAGTCTGGGCTTTGACGATCTGAAGCGCGCCGCCTTCAGCGCGCTCGGGGAGATTGCGAGCTACGCGATCCAGTCGGGGATCGGCAACCTGTTCGGCGGCACGGGCGGGGGCGGCGGAGCTGGTGTCGGCGGCGGGGCGAGCGGGCTTGGCAGCCTGATCGGTCAAACCGTCGGCGCGCTCTTCGGCCTGCCGGGCCGCGCCACCGGCGGGCCCGTTGCCCCCGGCCGGGCCCATCTGGTGGGCGGACGCGGGGCGGGGGGGGTCGTGCCCACCCCCTCCGGGCGCGGCGAAAAGGCCGACGGCGCAACCCCCGGCCGCGGGGGGCGGGGTGCGGAACCAGCCTGCCCGGCCCCCCGGGCACGGCGCCCCCCCCGCGCTGCCCCGGACCCCGCGCCCAACCGCCC
>JAGKSZ010000082.1 GCA_018991295.1 Porphyrobacter sp.
GATTCCATCAAGGTTTTGAAGGGGCTGGACGCTGTCCGCAAACGGCCCGGCATGTATATCGGCGATACTGACGATGGCAGCGGCCTGCACCACATGGTGTTCGAGGTCAGCGACAACGCCATCGATGAAGCGCTGGCGGGACATTGCGACCTTGTTCTGATCGAATTGAACCCGGATGGTTCGGTTTCGGTCGAGGATAACGGACGCGGCATCCCCACTGGGATGCACTCGGAAGAAGGCGTTTCGGCGGCCGAAGTCATCATGACCCAGCTGCACGCAGGGGGTAAGTTCGAGAACACATCGGACGATAACGCCTACAAGGTTTCGGGCGGTCTCCACGGCGTGGGCGTGTCGGTGGTCAATGCGCTGAGCGAATGGCTCGAACTCACCATCTGGCGCGAGGGCCAGGAACACTGGATGCGTTTCGAGCATGGCGATGCTGTGGGGCCGCTCAAGGTGGTGGGCGATGCGCCGAAATCTGATCGCAACGCCGACCCCAATGGCTTCAAGAAGGGCACCCGCGTCACCTTCAAGGCGAGCCACGACACCTTCAAGAACGTCACCGAGTTCGATTTCGAAAAGCTCGAACACCGCTACCGCGAGCTGGCGTTCCTCAACTCGGGCGTGCGCATCAAGCTGCGCGATCTGCGCCACGAGGAAAAGCTCGAACACGATCTTTATTATGAAGGCGGCATCGCGGCCTTCGTCAAATACCTCGATCGCAACAAGCAGCCGCTGATCCCGGCGCCCATCGCGGTTTCGGCCGAAAAGGACGGGATCGGGATCGATGTCGCGCTCGAATGGAACGACAGCTATTACGAGAACGTCCTCGCCTTCACCAACAACATCCCCCAGCGCGATGGCGGCACGCACCTTGCCGCTTTCCGCGCCGCGTTGACCCGCACGCTGAACAACTATGCCGAGCGTTCCGGGATGCTGAAGAAGGAGAAGGTCAGCCTTTCGGGCGAAGACATGCGCGAAGGCCTTACCGCGATTGTTTCGGTGAAGCTGCCCGACCCCAAGTTCTCCAGCCAGACCAAGGACAAGCTGGTATCCTCGGAAGTCCGCTCGCCCTTGGAAACCCTGATGAGCGAGAAGATGACCGAGTGGCTGGAGGAAAACCCCAATGAAGCCCGCTCGATCATCCAGAAGGTGATCGACGCAGCCGCCGCCCGCGAGGCCGCCCGCCGCGCCCGCGAAATGAGCCGCAAGGGCGCGATGAGCGTCGCCAGCCTGCCGGGCAAGCTCGCTGATTGTCAGGAGCGTGATCCGGCGAAGTCTGAACTGTTCCTCGTCGAAGGGGACTCGGCAGGCGGCTCGGCCAAGCAGGGCCGCGACCGCAAGACGCAGGCGATCCTGCCGCTGAAGGGCAAGATCCTGAACGTGGAACGCGCGCGGTTTGACCGGATCATTTCCTCCAAGGAAGTCGGCACGCTCATTCAGGCGATGGGCACCGGCATCCGCGATGAATTCAACCTCGAAAAGCTGCGCTACCACAAGATCGTCATCATGACCGACGCGGACGTGGACGGGGCGCATATCCGCACGCTGCTCTTGACCTTCTTCCACCGCCAGATGCCCGAGATCATCAAGGCCGGGCACCTGTTCATCGCTCAGCCGCCGCTGTTCAAGGTCGCCAAGGGCCGGTCGGAGGTTTACCTCAAGGATCAGGCCGCGCTGGATCGCTACCTCGTCGATGCGGGCCTGCAAGGCCGGGTGCTGGAGACGCAGGGCGGCACGCGCGGCGCGGAGGATCTGCGTGCGCTGGTGGACGGGGCGCTCAGGCTCAAGAACCTGCTCGCCTTCGTGCCGCGCCGCTATGACAGCGGGATCGTCGAGCAGATGGCGCTGACCGGCGCGCTAGAACCCGGCCTGTCGGGCGATGCGCTGGCCGCCGCGCTTGACCGGGCGGCCGGTCGCCTCGGTGCGGGCGACCGCGAAGCGCGCTGGAGCGCAAGGCAGCGCGATGATGGCACCGTCGTGTTCGAACGCCTGTGGCGCGGTGTCACCGATGTCCATGAGATCGACGCCCGGTTCCTGTCCAGCACCGAAGCCCACAAGCTTCATGGTCTCGCCGCGGCGCAGGCCGATGCCTATGCTGCGCCGGTCAGCCTCGTGCGCGCCGGAGCCGAAGCCGAGGAGCCCGAGCCTGAGGCATCCCCCGCCGCGGGCGATCCCTTGGCCGGAGAAGCAGAGGACGCCGCCCCTGCACCCGCCGCCACCTTCGACGGCACGATCAGCCGCCCCAGCCAGTTGCTCGAAGCGATCTTCGCGGCCGGGCGCAAGGGCCTCTCGATCAGCCGCTACAAGGGCCTTGGCGAAATGAACGCCGAGCAGCTCTGGGAGACCACCCTCGATCCCGAAGCCCGCGTTCTGCTCCAGGTGAAGGTCGAAGATGCCGACGTCACCGACGAAATCTTCACCCGCCTGATGGGCGACATCGTGGAGCCGCGGCGCGAGTTCATTCAGGATAACGCGCTCAACGTGGCGAACCTCGACGTCTAGCCCGCGAAAGACCCTGATGGCCGCGCACCCCAACCGCACCGAGGATCTGCAACAGGCAAGCTTTCTGACCATCCTTGTGGTCGTCAGCCTGCTGATGGCGGTGATCGTCTATCCCTTTGCCCAGCCGCTGCTGTGGGCGGCGCTGGCGGCGATCATGTTCCAGCCGCTGTATCGCCGGGTGCTGCGGCGGATGCGCGGACGGCGCAATCCGGCGGCGGGGATTTCGCTGCTGATCATCTTTACCCTCGTGCTGGTTCCGGCCGGATGGATCGCCTCGATGGTGGTCGAACAGGCGATCGTGCTGGTGGCGACGCTGCAACAACAGCCGGTGGATGTGGCGGCGTGGTTCGACACGGTCTATTCCGCGCTCCCCGAAGTTGCCCGTGAGGCGGTGGACCGCAGCGGATGGGCAGACGTTGCCACCGTGCAGTCCCGCCTTCAGGCCCTGCTGGCCGAAAGCGCCGGGATGATCGCCAGTCAGGCGGTATCGATCGGCAGCGGCGCGCTGGGCTTCTTCCTGTCCTTTGGCGTCGGGCTTTACGTCATGTTCTTCCTCCTGCGTGATGGCGAGCGGATCGGGCGGACGGTGCTGTGCGCGATCCCGGTCGAACGGAGCATCGCGGACCGACTGGCAGAACGGTTCCTCGGCATCGTGCGCGCCACCATCAAGGGCACCGGCGTTGTCGCGCTGGTGCAGGGCGCGCTCGGCTGGATCGCACTGGTGATTGCAGGCGTGCCCTCCGCGCTCCTGTTTGGCGTGCTGATGACGATCTTCGCGCTGGTCCCGGTGATCGGCGCGGGCGCGGTGTGGCTGCCTGCGGGGCTGTGGCTGCTGGTTACCGGCGCAACCTGGCAGGGCATCTTCGTGCTGCTGGTGGGCTTCTTCATCATCTCGTCGTCGGACAATGTGCTGCGCCCCATTCTGGTGGGCCGCGATACCGGCATTCCGGACTGGATCATCCTGGTCACCACGCTCGGCGGGATCAGCCTTGTCGGCTTTTCGGGCATTGTGCTCGGGCCGCTGGTAGCGGGACTGTTTCTGGCCAGCTGGTCGATCCTGCGCGAACAGCGCGAGGAGGACGAAGAGGCGGCTGACCGGGAGGACGCGATCACTGTCGATGCCTCGGGACACGCCTCGGCAGCGGCCGGCTGACATGGCTGGGCCGCTTGTCACTCCGGGCTCGCAGGGCGAGGCGATCGGGCGGCTGGTCGTGGCCGGGCTGGTGGTGATGCTGCTGCCTGCGCTGCCCTTTGGGGAATTCCTCGCCTATCCCTTCTTCATCCTGACCACCTGGTTCCACGAAATGGGCCATGGCCTGACCGCCGTGCTGCTGGGGCAGGATTTCCAGCAGCTGGTGATCTTCCCCGATGGGTCCGGCTTTGCCGAATATCAGGTGGGCGGCAGCGCGCCGCGCGTGGTGCAGGCCGCGATTGCCGCTGGCGGCCCGCTTGCGCCGAGCATCGCCGGAGCAGGGCTGATCGCCGCCAGCGCGCACCCGCGTGCCTGGCGGCCGGTGCTGTGGCTGGCGGCTGCGGCGATCCTGATAAGCGTTGCCATCTGGGTGCGTTCGGCCACCGGCTGGTGGGCGCTCCCGGTCGCGGCGGCAGCCATTGCGCTGGTGGCGTGGCGCGGATCGGCCGGATGGACACGCTTCACGCTGCAATTCCTCGGCATGATGGGGGCGATGAGCGCCTTTACCGCATGGCGTTACCTGTTCACCGAACAGGTCGTGATGGATGGGCAGGCGATCCTGTCCGATACCGGCGCGATCGCGGCAGTGCTGGGACTGCCTTACTGGTTCTGGGCGGGCGCGATCCTGCTGGCAGCGGCAATCATGATCGGTGCGGCGCTGCGCTATGCCTTGGCGGACAAGCGCCTGCGCCCACCCCCGCCCAAGCTTCCCGCCAACGTCTTGCAGTTCAAGCGCGACCCCCGGCTTTGACGCTTTCGTGAGTGCCCCTGCACAGGTGGCCGCGATACCATCAGGCGCATGGACACCACCGAACTTGCCGACCGGCTGGCGATTGCCGAAACGCTGGCGCTCTATTGCCGGGGCATTGACCGCTGCGATCCCGAGCAGCTCGCCGCCGCCTTCACCCCGGATGCGCTGATCGACTATGGTGACGGCGCCCGGCCCGTTGCCGACGTCATCCCCGCGCTGATGGCAGGCCTTGGCGCGATGCGGCTTACCCAGCACAATATCAGCAACACGGTGATGCGCATAAGCGGCGATCGCGCGAGCGCCGAGACCCACTGCGTCGCGCTCCACATCACCCCCGCCCCCCCCGAG
>JAGKSZ010000083.1 GCA_018991295.1 Porphyrobacter sp.
GAGGAGAACGTCAAGGACCTCGCTGAAATCCCGGCCAACGCCAAGGCGGGGCTGGAGATCGTGCCTGTTGCCCATGTGGACGAAGTGCTGGCCCGTGCGCTGGTGGAGCCGCTGGAAGCGATTGAATGGACCGAGGCCGATGATCTCGCCAGCCAGCCTGCAGGTGCCTCCACTTCGGCAGCGTCGGGTGCGTCTGGAGAGGTGCCAACCGCGCACTGAGCCGCTAGAAGGCGCGCACTTGCCGTGATTCGCGGCAGGGTCGCATTCTTCCGGAATTCGGCAAAAAGAGGCTGAACGCCGCGCCCCGGACAGGTCAGGCGCGACAAGTTTCGTGTGTTTTTGCGCAGGGCCGTGATCAAGGCGGATAGCCTTTGACACTGCCTCCAAAAACGTCTCAATTTGCCGACTTTCGCCAAGCGCGATTCATCGACACATCGAAATCCTGAAGCGAGGGGGTTCCCACATGAACAAGAACGACCTGATCAGCGAAGTTGCCAACGCGAGCGGTCTTTCGAAGAACGACGCCTCGAACGCTGTAGAAAGCGTGTTTGACGCGATTACCAAGGCTCTCTCGGGCGGCGACGAAGTCCGTCTGGTCGGCTTTGGCACCTTCTCGGTCGCCAAGCGCAAGGCCTCGACAGGCCGCAATCCGCGCACTGGCGAGCCGATGAAGATCAAGGCTTCGAACCAGCCCAAGTTCAAGGCGGGCAAGGGTCTGAAGGATGCGGTCAACTGACCGGGTTGCGACAGGCCTGACCGCCCGGAGCCGGGCATGAAAAAACCCCGTCAGCCCAGTGGCTGGCGGGGTTTTTCTTGGCCCCTCCGGCCCGTGGCTGTCAGCGCCCGGCGGCCGCGATCAACGCAGTCGGCGCCTGGGTGGTGCGCGGGCTGATCTTCCACACCAGCACCTCGCCTGAGGTCTCGGGTGCGGGGCCTTCATCGGTGTTGTTGGCAAGAACGCGCATCCCTGGCGCGGCGCGAACCGTGAAGGTGCCTTCCATCCCCGGAATGCCCTGAGGCTGTTCCCCGTTGCCGCCTTCGGCCGCGCCCATGGCGGCAAGCCCGGCGAGCGATCCCATTCCCATCATCGCACCCATGGCGCCGGTATCGCTGTTCTGCGCGGCGAAGGCGGGGGCATTGATCCGCACCTGCCCGCCTTTGCGCAGGAACACCTGCACGAAAGGATTGGTGGTGGGGAAACCCTCAATCAGCGGAAAGGTGAAATCGTGGCCCATCGTGCCGGTCACCCGGTAGCTGATATCGAACACCCCGTCTCCCTTGTGAACCACCCGTTCCCAGCCCTTCTGGCGCTGGAGCAGCTTGACGAGCTCCTCGGCGGCCTTGGGGTCACTGGGGTCGATCCCGCCCATCATTGCGGCCATCTGCTTGGCCTGCTGCTTGGCCTGTTCGGCGCGTTCGGCGGCCCCTGCTTCCCAATCGGCTCGCTGGCTGGCGAGTTCGTCCTTGGTGCACTGGCGTGTCTCGAAGGTCTCCTCGTCGAAGCATTCGCTCGGCGTGAAGCTTTCCTGTCCCGCATCCATCTGCGCCAGCTTGGACAGGCCGAGGAAGAAGATCTCGCCTTCATAGCTGAAGGTGAAGCTGTCCGGCCCGGTGATCGCCAGTTCGGACGTGAATTTGCCCGGCGACATGAAACAGCCGCTGAGTGCCAGGGCAAAGCCCGCCAGCAGCGCAGCGGCGCGCAGGCGGATGATGGTGAATATGGTCATGTGTACTCCCCCTCTCCGTCCCGCTTCTACCCGCGCGAGGCCGCCGCATAAAGCGCAATCGCGCCTGCATTCGATACGTTCAGGCTCTCGATCGCCGATGAGATCGGCAGCTTGGCGAGCACATCGCAATGGGCCGCGATATTGTGGCGCAGGCCTTCACCCTCGGCGCCCAGCACGATGGCGAGGGGGCCTGTGGGCATGATATCGGCCAGCACCGCGTCAGCCTCTCCGGCAAGACCGATGCGCCAGTAACCGGCTTCGGCCAGTTCCTCCAGCGCGCGGGCGAGGTTGACGACGCGCACCCAGGGCACGGTCTCCAGCGCGCCTGAGGCCGCCTTGGCGAGCACGCCGCCCTCGGGCGGGGCGTGGCGGTCCTGCGTCACGATCGCCGCCGCGCCAAAGGCAGCCGCAGAGCGCAAGATCGCGCCGACATTATGCGGATCGGTGACCTGATCTAGCACCACGATCGGGCGGTCTGCTTCGCCCAGTGCCACTTCGTCGAGGAACACATCTTCCAGCGGCGCGCATTCCAGCACGAGCCCCTGATGCGGCGCATCTTTGGCGACAAGTCTTGCAAGATCAGCAGCTTGTGCGTGTTCGATCGGGAAGTCTGCGGGCAGTTCCCCATCGAGGCTTTCCAGCCCCTCGGGCGTGGCCCAGAGCTTTCTGTGCTGGCGATCGGGGTTCTTGAGCGCGGCTTCCACCGCATGGCGGCCCCACAGGCGCACCTGCCCGCTCGATGCGCGGCCCGAACCGCGTCCGCCCTTCATGCGTCCTGCACGGCCCCTGAGGGCGCGCTTCTTCTCACCTTTGCTCATGTTGGCTCCCGCCTGCGGCTTTCCAAATGCGCCCCCTGCCAGCAGGGCCATTGACAGGCAAGCACCGCTTCGCCAAAGGGGCGCCTCTCGGCAGCGAGGCCCCTCGGGGAATCGCGCAATTTCAGAGCGAATGTCGCTTCGGAAAGCCCCCTGATGTCAGGGACTGTGTGGACAGGTGGCCGAGTGGTTAAAGGCAGCAGACTGTAAATCTGCCCGCGCAAGCGTACGCTGGTTCGAATCCAGCCCTGTCCACCAACTTCCCCAAATGTTTCACGTGAAACCCGCCGGCAGAGCTGTATCAGGCAGGGGTCGGCTCTGGGTCTGGTGGGGGTCTGGCAGGGGGCTAGCAGGGGTCTGGGCGGTATCGGCGGCGAGGCTGCGATGCGGCTGCGGCCCGCGCCCGCGCTGGCCCGGCGGGTGCAAGACAAGGGGCGGCACGCGGCCACCCCTTGCCTCTTACAATTAGAAGCGCAGGCCGAACCCGACCGCGACGCGGTTCACGTCGGTGTCGAGGTAACGCTGGTACTGCAGGCTCAGCAGCGCCTTTTCACCGATGTTGTGCTGCAGGCCGGCGCCGATCAGCGCGTCGTCAAAATCGAAGCCGGTTTCGTAGGCATAGCCGCCCAGCACAAACACCTTGGTCTCTTCGCTCAGCTTGGTGCCGAGACGCGCATTGATGCCGATCGTCGGGTCGACGAAATCGAAATCGGTATCGGCCACCGCCTCGACGCCGACGAACATATCGCCGCCCACATCGAAATCATGACCGACCGCAAGGCCGATGGTTTCGTCCGAAACACCGCAGCACCACACGATCCCCGTGCGCACTTCGACGCGGGTTTCGTCTGCCTGTGCCGGGGTAGCGAGAGCGGCGAGGGCGGCGACAGCGGCAAAATTCACAAGACGCATTATTCTTTCCTTTTCTTGTAATTTTTCCCCGGTTTCAAAGCCGGGGCGCGGCTCATAGCGAGGCGCGCTTGCAACGCCAGCCTGAAAGCGAATTGATCTGAAAATTCAGATCAATGTTGCACCCGCGCCACAAGCCGCCCGTGCAGTCATGCCCTCAGGCGGCCAGCGCCCGGCTGTCCGCCTCGGCAAAGCCTGCGCCTGCCACATAGCGGGCTGCCACCTTGCCGCCTTCCAGCGCAAACAGGTGCAGCCAGCCATTGTCGAACAGCGCCCGCACACCGGGGTGGGCATCGAGAATGCGGAGCATTTCCTCACGCGGGGCCTCGATCATCACTGACAGGCGCAGAGGTTCATGCTGGAGCCGTTCGCCATCATGGACCGCTTGCCAGGGCAGGCCTGCGCGCAAAGCGCCGCCATTGCCTTCGATCACCCCGATCCCGCCCACGACATTGTGAATGAGCTTGTTGCCGCCGCCGAACATTTCGGGCGCAACGCTCGATCCGTAATATTGCAGGGAAATCCAGCTGGCCACCACCACCGGGGCGGTGATGATCAGTTCAAGCGTGCCAAAGCCTTCGTCGGCCCGCCAGTCATAGGAGTGCAGGAACGCCCGGCCCCCAAGGTCGCGGCCCGCCGTGGCGGTGCGCGGCGCGGCGATGAAGGCCGCGCAGCCGGCAAGGCCCCATTCCGGGCGGATTTCGGCCCAGTTGCGCGCGCGGGCGAGCAGGCTTTCGCCCTGCGCGCCGGGGATGCGCTGTGCGCGTTCGGCGCGGGCAAAGCGTGCCGCCTGCGCCAGCCAGCCGCGCACCCTTGCCAGATCGCCGGCGCGTTCGGCGGGCAGGCCATCGTCATAGATCGTGACGTGATCGGTGGT
>JAGKSZ010000084.1 GCA_018991295.1 Porphyrobacter sp.
GCCCCGCCACATGGCTCGCCCCTGCCCGCCGCCGCGCCGCGGCAGAGGCGGTGCTGATCGCTGCGCCGCTGGTCATGGTGCTGGCCGCGCTCGGCTGGGCGCTGGGCGGGATGGGGTTGGCGGCAGGGGCGCTGGTGCTGGGCGGCGCGGGGTTCGGCTGGGCGGCCCGGCGCAGCGCCGCCCGCTTTGATGCAGGCTGGCTGGTGCGCCGCCTCAACGCCCGCGAGGCCGCGCTTGAAGACAGCGCCGCACTGGTGTTCGCCCCCGCCACACGCTCCCCCTTTGAGGCGCTTCAGGCAGCCCGGATCGCTCAGCGCGTGGCCGCCATCGACCCGGCGAGCCTTGCCGATGGCTGGCGGCGCGGGCCGATTGTGCGGGCATGGGGTCTTGGCGCAGCCGCGCTGGCGGGGCGGGGGGGGAGCGCCGTGGGGCAGAGGCAGGCGGCCGCCCCGCCCGCGCTTGCGCCGGTTGCAGACAGCACCGCCTCAGCGCCGGGCGCGCCGCGCCTTACCGGGCAGCGGGTGCGGATCGTGCCGCCCGCCTATACCGGCCTTGCCCCCCGCTATTCCGACAGTCTCGACATCCGCGCGCCGCAGGGCTCGCGCATCGAATGGAGCTTCGCCTTCGCGCCCCAGCCTTCCGGCGCGGCGCTCCAGCTGATCGGCGGCCAGCGTCTGCCGCTCACCCAGGGGGCGGACGGGTGGAGCGGCGCGCTCAGGCTCGATAGCCCAGCGCTCTACCGTCTGACAGCTGAGGGGATGGAAGGCGCCCTGCCCGCCCACCGGCTTGAACCCATCCCCGATGAACCTCCGCAGGTGCGCGTCATCGAACCGGCCTCGGGCCTTGTCACCATGACACCGGGGCAGCGAAGCTGGCGCATCACCTTCGAGGCGGCAGATGATTACGCAGTGGACGCGCTCGCCCGCCTGACCCTCACCACCGCCATCGGTGAGGGCGAGAATGTGCGCTTTGCCGAAAGCACCCGGACCGTGCGCGGGAGCGGCGATCCGCGGCGGCGGCGCTTTGTGATCGATCTGCCGCTGGGGCCCTTTGGCCTTGTGCCGGGGAGCGATCTGGTTGCGCAGCTGACCGTCGCCGATACCCGCGCGCCGGCCCCGCAGGTGGTGCGCGGGCCGGGTGTGATCCTGCGCTATCCCGCCCCGCGCCCGCCAGAGGCCGAGGGGCTCGACCTCATGGTCAAGCAGCAGATGCCCGCCTATTTCCGCAGCCAGCGGCAGGTGATCATCGACACCGAGGCGCTCATCAAGCAGCGCCGCAGCCTTTCGGCCGATGAATTCCTGCTGCGTTCGGACACCATCGGCGTCGATCAGCGGTTGCTGCGGCTGCGCTATGGCCAGTTTGTTGGCATGGAGGCGGAGGAGGCTCCCAAGCCGCCAATGCCCACCGCCGACAAGGACACGCCCACAGAGCCCGATCATTACGACGGTGACGGACACGATCACGGCGCCGCGCCGGAAAGCCCGGTGTTCGGCGATCTCGGCAATGTGCTGGCCGAATATGGCCACACCCATGACGAAAGCGAAGCGGCGACCCTGCTCGATCCCGATACCCGCAACCTGCTGAAAGCGGCGCTCGATGCGATGTGGGAGGCGGAGGTCAACCTTCGCACCGGCAAGCCCGAAGCGGCCCTGCCCTTCGAGAACAAGGCGCTCGAATATATCAAGAAAGTCCAGCAGGCGACACGCATCTACCTGCCGCGTGTGGGATCGCAGCTGCCGCCTGTCGACATGGCGCGGCGGCTGACCGGCAAGCGCACCGGCATCGTTGGCGCAGGCGCGCAGCTGACGCCTTTCGCGCTGCCCGATGCCGTGCCGGCCACCGCATGGCGGGCGCTGGCCGAAACCGGCGCGATCGATCTTGCGGGCCTTGAAGGCTGGGTGCGCAGCAATAGCGGGCGCATCCGCGATCCGCTGGGCGTGCTGGCCGCCATCGATGGCCTTCGCGGCGCGCCCGGTTCCAAACCCGCGCGCGAGAAATTGCGCGGGGCCTTGTGGACCGTCCTCACCCGCCCGCCCGCAGGGGTGCGTCGCCGCGATGACGGGGGCACGCTCGGCCGCCGCTATATCGAGGGGCTGCGCTGATGGTGTCGCCCGAAACCATCGCCATGCTGCTGATCGGCGCAGGCGCGCTCGCCGCCGCGGTGCGGCTCGCTCTGCTGCGGCGCGGCTGGCTGAGCGTGGCTCTCGCCATATTGTCGCTGGCGAGCGGCGCCTTGCTTTACCTCACGCTGTTCCCGCCGCTGCTCCCCATTGGCGGTGAGACGCTGGTGGTGGCAACCGCCGGGACCCCGGCGAGCACCCGCGCACAGCCGGGCGAGCGGCTGGTCGCCCTGCCCGAAGCCCCCGCACTGGCCGGGGCCGAACGCGTGCCCGATCTTGCCACGGCGCTGCGCCGCCACACGCAGGCACAAGCCATCCGCATCCTCGGGCGCGGGCTTACGCCGCGTGACCGCGATGGTGATGCAGGCCTGCCGGTCAGTTTCACGCCCCCTGCACCCTCACGCGGTCTGATCCGGCTCGATCCGCCTGCCGATACGCCTGCGGGGAGCGTCTTTACGCTGGGTGGTAAGACGGCTGGGCTGGCAGGCGGAACGGCTGAACTGCTCGATCCGGCAGGGGCGCGGGTCGATGCGCGGGATATCGGCGCGGATGGCAGTTTCACGCTCGGCAGCACGGCGCGGGCCGAGGGGGTGGCGGCCTTCACCTTGCGGCTGCGTGGGAGCGACAAGGCGATTGTTTCCGACACCCCGGTGCCGCTGCGCACGCTCGCCCCGCCCGCCCCCTTGCGCGCCGTGCTGATCGGCGCGCCTTCGCCGGATGCCAAATATCTGCGCCGCTGGGCCGAAGATGCCGGGATCGATCTTGCCAGCCGCCTCGATGCAGGCGGCGGGGTAGACCTTGGCGAGGGCGAAGTGCGGCTCGATGCCGCCTCCCTGCGCGAGACGGACGTGGTGATCATCGATGATGCCGCGCTCGCCGCGCTCGGCAGCGGGGGGCGAGCAACGCTGGCGCAGGCGGTGGCAGGCGGGCTGGGTGTGGTGGTGCGCATGACCGGGCCTGCCAGTGCCGGCGCGCGCGGCACATGGCGGGCGCTGGGCCTCAACGTCGAAGGCGGCGCGGACAGCGTGCCCGTGGCTCTCCCCCCGCTCGCCGCCGACGCCGAGGCGCTTACCTTCCGCCGCGGCCCGGGCAGCGATGATCTGCCCGATAGCCTCAACAGGCTGGACGATCCCGTGCCCGAATTCGCCCGCTGGGACCTGCGCACGGGCGCGGATTTCGTGCCTGCGGTGCGCGATGCCGATGGCGGGCTGATCGCAGGCTGGCAGCAGCGCGGGCAGGGGCGCGCGGCGCTGTGGGCCATGGCCGACAGCTTTGCGCTGGTGCTGGCCGGACAGCCGGAACGCTACGAGCAATGGTGGAGCCAGACCTTGAGCGCCATCGCACGCGGACAGAGACTGTTCCGGCCTGATATCCCTGCGCTTGTGCAGGCAGGAGAACGGATCGCGGTATGCGCGATTGCGCCCGGTGCACAGGCGGTGGCACCCGGCGGGGGCGCACAGGCGCTCGCCATCGATCCGCTGGCGGGCGCGAAGGGGTGTGCTGCCTATCGCCCTGCCGAGGCCGGGGGGCACGCCATCGTTCAGAAATCGCAGGCGGGCGAGGCGCGCTTTGCATTCCTCGTCCTGCCCGAAAGTGCCCTCCCCGGCATCCGTGCTCGCGAAATGGCCGATGATACCGCCCGCTGGGCCGCCCGGCAGAACGCCCCTGCCGCCGCGCGCGCCGCGCCCGAACGGCGCGGGCCGGGCTGGCCGTGGCTGCTCGGCTGGCTGGCCCTGAGCGCGGCCCTGTGGTTTGGCGAAAGGCGGCTGCGCGCCCGGCCTGCGGCTTAGTTTGCCGCCTTCCAATCGCGCCTGAGCTTCTTGGCGAGGCTCCACTTGTGGACTTCGGTGGGCCCGTCATAAATGCGGAAGGCGCGGATTTCGCGGAACATTGTCTCGACGATGGTCTTGTCGGTCACGCCCGTGCCGCCCATCACCTGCACGCACTTGTCCGCGACCCGCATCAGCGCCTCGGACACGGCGACCTTGGTCATCGAGCTTTCAACCGTGCCCAGCGATCCGCTGTCGAGCACGCCTGCGCACCAATCGATCATCAGCTCGCATTGCTTTAGATCGATCATGTTCTCGGCCAGCATGAAGCCCACGCCTTCATGGTCGATCAGCGTCTTGCCGAACGCCATGCGGCGATTGGCGTAATCGGTCGCGATCTCCTGAGCGCGGATGCAGCCGCCCAGCCAGCGCATGCAGTGCGAAAGGCGTGCCGGGCTGAGGCGGATCTGGGCATATTTGAAGCCCTCCCCCGCATCGCCCAGCA
Source organism: Porphyrobacter sp. (assembly GCA_018991295.1). Lineage (GTDB taxonomy): Bacteria > Pseudomonadota > Alphaproteobacteria > Sphingomonadales > Sphingomonadaceae > Erythrobacter. Next base: position 4,395 of record JAGKSZ010000084.1, read on the forward strand.
TCTGATCGGCGGGCACGCGCAGGGTATCGATGGTGATTTCGGCATGGCTGCCGGGCATCGAGCTGTCGATGGTATTGGGCACGGCGGTGATCTGGATCGCCGGGTCCGGAAGGTCGACAAGGAACATGCAGGCCCCGCCCGCGCTGTCCGGATCTTGCGACTTTGCCATCACGATCCCGACCTTCGCGCCTTCAGCCCCGGTGATGAAGCACTTCTTGCCGTTGATCACCCAGTGATTGCCATCCTTGCGGCAGGTGGTGATCATCATCGAAGGGTCCGCGCCCGCGCCGTTCAACTCCGCCGGTTCGGTCATGAAGAACGCCGAACGGGCATGGCCCGAGACCAGCGGGGTGAGGAACCGCTCCTTCAGATCAGGGCTCCCCACCTTGCCGATCAGATACATGTTGCCTTCGTCCGGGGCCTGCGTGTTGCAGGCCAGCATCCCCAGCGGCGTAAGGCCGGACTTGATCAGGATCACCGCGGTTTCGCGCTGGTTGAAATGGCTGCCATCGGGGCGGATATGCGGGGTCAGCACGCCCGCGCTGCGCGCCAGTTCGCGCATTTCCATCACCAGTTCATCGGTTGGTGCGCCATGGTGATCGCGGCGCGGGTCCTGCTCGTAAGCGAAGATCGTGCCGCGCACGAAGGCCTCAACCCGCGCGGCAACCTCCAGCGCTTCGGTGCTGATCGTCATGTCCGAATGTCCCTTCCATCCTTGCCCCTGCCCCTATGCGGATAGAGCGCGGCCGCGCCAAGCGCGATGATGATAGGGGGTCAGTCTGCCAGAGCCGCCTCGCGCTCGGGGGCCTTGGCAGGGGCGGTGGGCCAATCGAGCAGATCGCCAAGGGTCAGCGGCTGGGCTTGCAAGGTCGGGTGCGGCGAATAGCCATCGTGCCAGTATTTGCGCTCGATCATGTCGCGCGCGATGCTCATGCCGAAAAAGCGCCGGGGCGTGGGCGAACGGTTGTCGGGCCCGGCGTGGAGCAGATCGCTGCGGTAGAGGATCACCGATCCCTTGCGCGGGGCGGCCTGCACCGGGCGGAACAGGCGGTCCAGTTCCGCGCGGCGGCGGCGCAGCTGCCACAGGGTGGACGGCGAAAGGTTGCGCAGGCTGAACTGGACGTTCTTTCCGGTCAGAAAACGCAGCAGATTGGGCTGGTGCTGGTCCCACTTCATCGAAAACACCCGGTCGCGCAGTTCGCCCGGTGCAAGCGGTGCGGCAGAGCTGCTGCGCATCGCCAGAAGTTTCCTGAGGTTATGGACGAAAATCCGCGCATTGCAGCGCGTGCGGAACAGCTCCATCAGCGCCCGCGCATGGCCTGCGTGAGTGTTTTCCACCCCGCCATACAGATGCGTCCCCGGCACAAACACGGTGCCGCCCTGTTCAGGCGAGACATCCTCAAGGGCTGCAAACAGGCTGATCACGCCCGCCGGATCGCGGTGGATATACTGGTGCGACGAGCCCAGATAGCTGGTGAAGGTCGCCACTTCGATCAGCGGGCGCGAAAGGCCGCAGAATTCGCGGTAAACCCCTTCGAGCCGCTGCGCGAGCAGTGCGGCAAAGCCATTGACTTCGCGCGTGGCGGGCAGCGAACAGAAATCGCGCCGCTTGTAGCTGTTGTCGGTCTCGCTGGCGAAGGTGCTGTGGGCGCGGGCGGGATCATCGATGGTCTGGCGGATCAGGCCAAGGCCGAAATCCGCCTCGGCATCGGACAACAGCCCGGTCAGCACCACCAGCCCGAAGGTGTCCATCATCTCCAGCGCAGCGCGCTCGCACTCCCCCGTGAGCCGCCCCTGCGGATCAAGCACAGCCGCCACTTCAAAGGCCGAGGTGTCGCTGGAAACGCTGAAATCGGGCATGGGCCTTCTCGCCTTGGGATGGATCAGGGGCGGTGGCCCATCCCTGCCGCAAAACCTTCACCAGCCGGTTAATGCGATGATAACCAGCCGCCTTTGCAAAGGCCCGCAGCCCGTCAGGCGAGGCGGGCCGTTGGCCCCGCGCAGCCGCGATAGCGTTGTTTGCGCAGCGGCTGCGGGCACACTAGAGAAGGGCCCATGACCACGCCAAGCCCGCTGCCCGTACTTTCCGCCCTATGCCTGCCCACGGCACCGCAAGGGCAGCGCCGCGCATGACCGGGCGCTGCATCAATGGCCGGATGGTCGGGCCGGTGGGGCTGGGCTGCATGTCACTGTCATGGGGCTATGGCGCCCCGCCGCCGGAAGAACACGCCGCCGCGCTGCTCAACCGGGCGCTCGATCTGGGTTATGACCACCTCGATACCGCCAATATCTACGGCCTTGGCCACAATGAGGAGGTGATCGGGCGTGCGCTGAAAGGGCGGCGGGCTGAATTCCTGCTCGCGACCAAGATGGGCATCGTGATCGAGGGGCAGAGCCGCGGGATCGATTGTTCGCCCGGGGCCATTGCCCGCAACATCGAAGCATCGCTGGTGCGGCTCCAGACCGATCATATCGATCTGTATTACATGCACCGTTTCGACCCCAAAGTGCCGGTGGCCGAAATGGCGGGCGCGATGGGCGATCTGATCGCGGCGGGCAAGATTGGGGCTTACGGCGTGTCCGAATGGTCGGCGGCCCATATCCGCGAGGCCCACGCGGTCACCCCGATGGCGGCGGTGCAGACCGAATATTCGCTGTGGAGCCGCCAGGCCGAAATCGCGGTGCTGGATACCTGCCGCGAACTCGGGATCACCTTTGTCGCCTTCTCGCCAGTGGCGCGGGGCGTGCTGGCCGATGGGGTGCGCGATCCGGCGATGCTGGCGGAACGCGATCTGCGCCGCACCATGCCGCGTTTCGCGCCTGAGAACTGGCCAGCAAACCTCGCGCTGGTCGATGCCTTCAACGCCATAGCGGCGCGTGAAGGCGTGACGCCCGCGCAGCTCAGCCTTGGGTGGGTGCTGGCACGCGGCGATCATGTGGTGGCGATCCCCGGCACCACCGATCCCGATCATCTGGCCGAAAACATCGCCCGCGCCGATTGGGGGATGCCGCCTGCGCTGGAAGCCGAACTGGATACCCTCATCAACCGCCACACCGTCGCCGGGCCGCGTTATGGCCCCGCGATGCAGGCGACGATTGATACCGAGGATTTTGCCGGCTGATCGGCGCGGGGGTCAGTCCGCCAGCCACAGATCATGCGCGTCGATCCGCAGCCGGGTGATCGCCCGCATGGCCTCTGCACGCGCCGCAGCTTTTCGAGCGCGGCCATCTGCGCTGCCACAGCCTCTCGGGCGCGCTGCCAGCTGGTGATGCGGAAGCGGGCTGCGGTCACATCGGCATTGGCGGTTTCGCCAACATCGAACCGGGCGAGCTGTTCGTCCGCCCGTGCGGCGGCCGCCCCGGCGCTGGCTTCACTGGCAAGGGCACGGCGATGCCCACCGCCCAGCGGCAGGCTGATGATGACGCCTGCGCCGCGTTCCAGCCCGCCGAACTCGGAAAACAGCCTGAGGCCGATGGTGGGATCAGCCATGCGGTCCGCCCGCGCCCGGTCAGCCACAGCGGCCATGCGGGCGCTTTCTGCCTCGGCGGCGGCGATCAGGTGGCTGTTGACGATCACCAGATCACCAAGCTGCGACAGCCGCGCATCGGCCATTGCCGGGAGCGGGACTTCGGGTGCCTGCTGCGGGAGGGCAAGGCCGGGAAACTGCGCGGCAAGGCGGGTGCGGGCAAGCGCGGCAAGGCCGGAAGATTGCTCCAGCGTGCGGCGCGCTTCGGCAAGGGCTGCCTCGGCCTGATCGACGTCAAGCTGCGCGGCATCGCGCATATCGCGCCTGCGCCGGACGGCGGAAAGCGCAGCTTCGTAATTGGCGAGCGCCGCCCGGTCTACCTCAGCCTGCAAGGCCGCCGAAAGCCAGTCGAACCACAGCAGCGCGGCTTCATGGCGGGGTTCATCAGGAGCAGACGTCGAGCTAATTCACCTCGTTTCAGCCGTCCTATCCTTAAAAACTCCGGCGAAACTCGATCGAAACTGTGCGGCCTAACGCGTCACGGTAGGCCGGCTGGAACCGCAGCGGCGTGTTGCCCGCGCGGTCAGTCACTGACTGGCGCTGATTCATGACATTGGCGATCGCCACAGAGAAGAGCGACGATTTCAGCCACCGCTCCTTGGGCCAGATTGCACCAAGATCGAGCTGCCCGCGCAAGTTGACCACCGCAAACGCTGCCAGATCGAGTTCATCGTTCGCGCCTGCCGTGCCCTGACGCAACGTCGATCCGCCCCGCCAATTGGCCGAGACCCGCAGCCCCCCAAGGGAATTGCTGATGTTGACAGAGCCAGTCACCAAATGGCGCGGAAGACTTCCGCCAAATCCGGTCGCCCCGCCATCGAGCAGGTCAACCGTGGGAAAGCCGTCGCGCACCACCACCTCGTTGGCGAGGTTAATGGTATGCGCAAGGTCGAATTGCAGCTTCAGCGGTGTGATGCGTGACCGGGTCGCGGGGCCAGGTGCAGCAGCCGGCGTGGCGACGCCCGGCGTCGGCCTAGGGGGTAGCGCAAAGGACACGCCCAGGCGCAATTGCTCAGTGCGCTGGGCAACGAAATTGACCGGCCTCACATCCACGCGAACCAGTCGGCCCCCTGCATCGCGCACAAAGCGATCGGGGAAGGCAAGCAGCAGGTCGAGGCTCGCAGGCGGAAGGCCCGCGACAGGGTTCTCCACCCGGCTGAGGATGTGATCGGCGCTGAAACGCAGGTTGATCGCTTGTGAAGCTACGAACTCTGCGCCCAGACGGCGGTTGATCGTGCGCGTACCCAAAAGGTCGGGATTGCCGCCCGAGATTTGGGTGACGTCCACAGTTTCGCCGTTCACGAAGTCGAAATAGCGCACCCCGCTGGTGGTGATGACGGGTTCGTTCAGCAGATTGATCAACGGAGGCTGCTCGATTGTGCCCCGGGTCGCAGTAAAGCGTAGTGCGCGCACTGGTGCCCAATTCAGCGCCGCCTCCCAGCGGGTCACAGCCTGTGTGTCCGAAGGCTTGGCGATGCCGCCCGAAAGGCTTGCGGAGAGACTGCCGGGCCAGCGCAAATCGCCATCGCTGCGACCGAGGATCGGAACGTTGACCGTGCCCTCGCTACCCCACTCGGTGCGCACCAGCCGATCGAGATCGCCCGCGATCGCACCGAACCGCGTTGCTGTTGTGGTGCTGCGGGTCCACCCGGTCGAAAGTGTCACATTGACAGGGCCGGCCGGCAAGCGAAACGCTGGACCTGACAATGTCACCCGCGAGCCCGCCAGCGCGAAACGCGAACGGGCGTTATCCAGCCGGACCGGAAACAGATCGGCAAGTGCGCCAAACGGATCGCGAGCAGGATCGGCAAGTGTTACCGGAATGGTCGATGAATTCACTTCCCGGTCTGTCACCGTGCGGCGGTTGTTGGCCTCATAACGCCCGCCCAGAGCCAGCTGCCAGGTCCCGATGGTGCGCGTCAGAGTGGAAGAGATCGAACCACGGAAATCGCGCGAGTTCTGTGCCAGCGGCTGGTCGAAATAGCGGGCAACCAGCACATCCTGCGAGAAGGGCGAAAACTGGCTTGCGGCCGGCAACCTCACCAGCCCGGCTGGAAGGCCGAATTCATAGCCCCGTTCGGTCCATTCCAGCCTGCCATTCGCGCTGAACATAAGACGCTCGCCAAGCCGCTGGTTGAGCGAGGCCGAGAAATTGTAGAGCTGCGCATCGGGAAGCAGGGTGCGAAAACGGCCGAGGTCGGTGACGCGCGGGTTGCCCGCGGTAGCGGCATAATCAGCAAGGCTGGCTAATGCCGCGTTGGGCACGCCGGCAACGGTTACTACTCGTCCGGCAAGGGCGCTAAGCGCCGGATCAATCTCGCCCCCAGTCAATCCAATGATGTTGCCGCGCGTATCGTAGGGGAAGCGCGGGTCCGGCTGGATGATATTCCGCTCGCTTTCATAAAGCGCGCTTTCGTCTGTAACGCCGAAGTTTAGGTTGATCCGGTTCGGCCCGGCAATGCGGGTAAACGAGGCGCTACCATCATTGCTTCGCCAGCCGCCTTCAGTGGTGAAGCGGCTGCCCGCACTTATAATGCCTGAGCGGAAGCTCTTCTTGAGCACCACATTATAGGCGCGCGCGCCCGGCGGTCCGCCGAAACCGGCTGCTGATCCGGCGGGCAGAACTTCAAGTCGTTCGACCGCTTCGGGCGGCAAGTCGCTGACGTCACCGAAATCTTCGATCCGTTCGCCATTGACGATGACGAAGGGGGCATCGCTCTCCCCGTTCTGGGCGGCGATTTCATACACCAGTTCGGCAATGGTGCCGGCGCCAAAAGTCGCGGCCTCGTCAGCCTCGACCACGCGATCGGCGGGCAGGCGCTGCGCGGTTACGACGATTTCGTCGCTGCGTGTCGGCGCGGTAGCAGAAGGGGGTTGGGATGTGGAGGAGCGAGAAGATGCGGACTGGTCGGCACCGCCTGAGGCAGGGTGGCCTAAGGGGTCAGCGCCTGCAAGGCTCCCGACCGCAAAAACAAGTGCAGCGCCCGCGAGGTTGAACTCGACTATCGGCAAAGGCCGCTGCCCCCGTCGTATTCAAAAAAGACTTGGTGATCGGCCCGGACGGACGCCGAAACGCCCGTCCGGGGATCAAGATCAAAGAACCGGAGTGTTCGGCATGGCGACCGAGGTGCCGCCGTAATTCACGAAGAGGCCACCGGTCGACGAAACGAGCTCAACGTTCGAAATCACGCCGTCACCTACGTTGCCGCCCGGGCAATAGCCACCATCAACAGGTGCCTCACCGGTAGTGGTGGTGGCGCCGAAACCAGTCAGATTGAAACCGGTGATCTGCGACTTGACACGGGCATCGTAAGCGACAGTACCGCTGACCGAAGTGCCTTTGCCACGTGTCACGGTTTGCGACCGAATTTCCGGGTTACGCACGCCACCAGACAACTGGCTGAAAGTGCAATCGAACCGATAGGTTTCTTCGGCATTGTAGCTGAAGGTCACGCCCGAAGCATTGCGCTGAAGGGCCTGATTGTTCCAGCCGAAGGCCAGCTGAACATCGCCCTTGCCGACAAAACCGGTGCCGGTGGTGGCATCGAAGCTTACGGCAGCCACGGCAGCGGTGGCAGTGAGAGCAGCGGCAGCCGCCGCGAAAATAGCTAGCTTCTTCATAAATTCCCCCAATCACAGTGAGTTGCGAACAATACGACCCGATAGACTCGGATTCCGATGTCGCGGCAGGTGTTACGCCTGCAAATATTAGTTAGCAAGAAGCTAACGAGGCCTTCATGCCGAAACGGGACGTTAACGAAGTCAGTTAGCCAATATCTACAAATCACATCACACTGATGTGGTCCGCCCAAGGGCGCGGGCCATACAATATTTATCTTTGATATCTGACCTTTGCGCGAACCTCTCACACCAGATCCACATATGAAATGGCAGGCTGCAGGTTCTGTTGGCTACGTGGCAAGACTGGCATTTCGTTGATTCACGCAGCTCTTTTGATGACCGCGAGCATAACCTGACAAACTAACAGGCAACCTGATTGTTTCAGGACCGACATGCGCCGACTAGCTTCCTGATGATCGGCTTTGCGGGTGGTCGGAAAAGTGGACTCGCATCCTGTCCCCCCGACCAATTTCACCACTAAGCGCCCTTAAGTGGCGAAATTCGCCCCATTTCGCTCGGAAAGCGGTGTCCACGCACAAAACGTAGGCTGCTCTGCTGTTTTCGGCGAGAAGCGGACGTTCAGCCAGGCGATTGAGAACGACCGAAACTGGTTTGATGAGACACTCACTGCTGTAGGCCTTAGCGAACGAGTCTGGGGCGGAACCGGCCCTCCGGTTTCTTATCAAACCATCGAAGAGTGGGTGGCGTCCTCGGATATGTACACAACGCGTCGTGCAATTGCGCCATAATGCCGGGGTAGTTGGCGGAGCAGGAGGGATTCGAACCCTCGATACGCTTTTGACGTATACACACTTTCCAGGCGTGCGCCTTCGACCACTCGGCCACTGCTCCGTCGCGGGTTTTTGCCGCGCTACCGCTTCGCTGCTTGAGCGCAATTTGCGGCAAGAGCGGCCCACTAGCGGCCAAATGCAGGCTTCGCAAGGCAGCACGGTTTGGCCCGGTGCGGGAATCGTGGTAAAGGTAGCGCACAGGCCAGTGCTGCGCGGAATGGCATTCCCTGCGAACACTGCCGCGAAAGCCCCTTTCTGCCCCTTCGGGCGTGCGGAAAGGGGTTTTTGCTTTTCGGGGCGACTGGCTGGTTCCCACCCCCACCCCCTCCCGCAAGCGGGAGGGGAGCGAGACTGCCGAACCGTAAGGTAAGGCTAGTCGCAGCGGAGTGGGCGTGGCACTATGCCCGCATGAACAAAGCCCTCCTTGCCGCTGCGACGGCTCTTGCCCTTGCTCTTCCGCTCGCTGCGCAAGAGACGGCCGCGCCCTCAAGTAGCGAAGCGGTAGGGCAACCAAAGACTCCGGCGCCTGCCCCTTCCGAAATCGTTGCCGCTGCGCCCGCTGGCGACTGGGTGGCGATCCCGGCGGAGGAACTGCTGGTGATGACCCTCGCGCCGGATGCCGAGGGCAAGCCCCGCACCGTGGTGATCCAGCTGATGCCTGCGCCGTTCAGCCAAGGCTGGGTGCACAACATCCGGCTGTTTGCCCGCGCCGGTTGGTATGACGGCATCTCGGTCAACCGGGTGCAGGACAATTACGTCACCCAGTGGGGCGATCCCAATTACGACAACCCCGAGGCGACGGGGAAGCCAAAGCCCTTGCCCGAGGGGCTGAAGGTGATGGGAGAGGCGGAGTACACCGTCTCGGATCTCCCGCCGGGGATCCAGAACGTCGTGACGAAAATCTTCAACAGGATCGAATCGCATCAGCCGGGTGAGAGCGCCCCGTTGAACAACTTCGAACCCGGTCTGGTTTCGGTCGCGGATTTCCCGTTTTCATTTGCCGCAAGCTTCGACAAAGGCTTCCCCTTCGCCTGGCATCTGAAACAGCATTTTCAGTCCATTGCCAGTCCGATCCATTGCTACGGCATGGTCGGCGTGGGGCGGAACTATTCGCCCGACACGGGCTCGGGCGCGGAGCTTTATACCGTGATCGGCCATGCGCCGCGCCATCTTGATCGCAACATCGCGCTGGTCGGCCGGGTGATCGAGGGGATGCAGCACCTCTCCTCGCTCCCGCGCGGGTCAGGGGCGCTGGGGTTCTACACCGCCGAGGAAGCCGCCAAGCGCACGCCGATCCTGTCGGTGCGGGTGGGAAGCGACTTGCCCGCCGCCGAGCAGCCGAAGTTCGAATACCTCTCAACCGAAAGCGCGACCTTCGCCCGCTATGCCGAGGCCATCGCGAACCGGCGCGATCCGTTCTTCATCGTGCCCGCTGGCGGGGCGGACGTGTGCAACATCCGCGTGCCGGTGCGGCGGGTGGCTGGATAGTTTCTCAAGTCCCCCCCCCCCCGCGCAGCGATTGGGGAGGTGGCAGACGCCGCAGGCGGCTGACGGAGGGGTATTCGGCGCGGGAAGATGCCCCCTCCACCACCCGCTGCGCGGGCGGTCCCCCTCCCCATTCCTCCGGAACGGGGAGGCACTGGAAAGGGCTACTGCCGTTCCGCCTGCGCCACCGCGTCGCTGGCGCGCAGGGCCGAGACGATGCGGTTCAAATGCCCGACATCCTCAACCTCGACCTCGACATCATAGGTGACGAAGGGATGATCGATCTGCGCCTGCATCAGGGTGATGATGTTGGCCTTGTTCTGCGCAAAGATGCCCGCCATTTCGGCCAGCGTGCCGAGCCGGTCGTAAATCGTCACCGACAATTGCCCGGTCGCGCCTGAGGACTGGTTGCCCCAGGCAAGGTCGATCCAGTCGCTATCGACACCGCTGGCCAGTTCCATGCAGTCGATCGCGTGGACCAGCACGGGTTCCCCCTTGCGGCGGATGCCGACGATGCGGTCGCCCGGCACCGGGTGGCAGCAGGGCGCAAGTTCGAAGGCGACGCCCGGCGTGAGGCCGCGGATCGAGATGGCGCGTTCGCGGCGTTCCCAGTGCTCGTCTTCCGCGATGCCTGCGGTGCAGCCGGGGACCAGCGCCTCCATCACCTCGCGGTCGGCGATCTTGGCGGCGCCGATCGCGTACATCAGATCATCAGGCTCCTCCAGCCCGAGCCGTTCCACCGCGGCGCGGATCGCCTTCTTGCCGATGCGGGCAGGCACGCGGGCGGCGATTTCATCGAACAGTTTGGAACCGATCGCGGCGACCTCGGCGCGTTCCTTCATCCGCACCGCGCGGCGCACCGCGGCCCGCGCCTTGCCGGTGACGACGAAGGCGAGCCATGACAGCTGGGGCGAGGCGTGGGGGTTCTTGATGATCTCCACCACATCGCCATTCGCCAGCGGGGTGCGCAGCGGCATATGCCGCCCGTTGATCTTCACGCCCGCCGTCTGCAGCCCCAGATTGGTGTGCACCGCAAAGGCAAAATCCACCGCGGTTGCGCCCTTGGGCAGCTGGAACAGCGCGCCCTTGGGGGTGAAGGCGAAGATGCGATCCTGATAGATCGCCATGCGGGTGTGTTCGAGGAGTTCCTCGGCATCGTGGCTGGCATCGACAATCTCGATCAGGTCGCGCAGCCAGCCCACCGCCCCATCGGGCTTGTCGCCCTGCTTGTAGGCCCAGTGCGCCGCGAGGCCGAATTCATTGAGCCGGTGCATCTCGCGCGTGCGGATCTGCACTTCGACGCGCATCGAGTTTTCGTAAAGCAGCGAGGTGTGCAAGGAGCGGTAGCCGTTCGACTTCGGCGTCGAGATATAGTCCTTGAACTTGCCCGGCAGGAATTGCCAGGTGGTGTGGAGCACGCCCAGCGCGCGGTAGCAGTCCTCCTCGCTCTCTGTGAGCACCCGGAAGGCCATGATGTCGGTCACCTGCTCGAAGCTGACGTGCCGTTCGGCCATCTTGTGCCAGATCGAGAAGGGGTGCTTCTCGCGCCCGTAGACCTCGACCTTGAGACCCGCCTCGGCGAGGCGCTGCTTGATAGTGAGCGCGATCGCATCGACCTGCCCGCCGTCCTGCGAGCGCAGCGCGTCGAGCCGCCCGGTGATGGTGGCATAGGCTTCGGGCTCCAGCTCGCGGAAGGCCAGCGCCTGCATTTCGTGCATATATTCATACATCCCCACCCGTTCTGCGAGGGGGGCGTAGATATCCATCGTCTCACGCGCGATGCGCTGGCGCTTTTCGGGCTTCTTGATGAAGTGGAGCGTGCGCATGTTGTGGAGGCGGTCCGCCAGCTTCACCAGCAGCACGCGGATATCCTCGGACATGGCCAGCAGGAACTTGCGCAGGTTTTCGGCCGCCCGCTCGTTTTCGGGCATGGTCTCGATCTTGGAGAGCTTGGTGACCCCGTCCACCAGCCGCGCGACTTCGGGGCCGAAATGGGCCTCGATATCGTCAATCGTGGCAAGCGTATCCTCGACCGTATCGTGCAGCAGCGCGGTGATGATGGTGGCCTGATCGAGCTTGAGGTCGGTCATCAGCCCCGCGACTTCGACGGGGTGGCTGAAATAGGGGTCCCCGCTGGCGCGCTTCTGGCTGCCATGCTTTTGCACGGTATAGACATAGGCACGGTTGAGCATCGCCTCATCGGCGTCCGGGTCGTAATCGAGGACCTTCTCGACGAGTTCGTATTGGCGCAGCATCTATGGCAGAATATGTGCGCCAGCGCGCTTTGCCGCAAGTGCGAAGAAAGCCTCAGGTATTGCCATCAAATCCACGCCGCGCCTTTTGACCACGCCGCGCCTATGACCACGTCGCCCGAGGCGGCAGGCTCATCAGGATCGCGTCGATATTGCCGCCGGTCTTCAGGCCGAAGATCGTGCC
>JAGKSZ010000085.1 GCA_018991295.1 Porphyrobacter sp.
GTGGGCGAGGCGACGATCCCGCAGATCATCCGCCTCAACGCGATCCTGGGGCTGGACGAAAACGCCTTCCTCAGCGCCACGGCGGGCACGTTCAAGCTGGGGATCGAATTTGTCGATTGGGGGAAACGGGGCAGCCGCTATCTCCACACCTTTGGCGATACGGGGATGAACCTCGGCAATGTCGCCTTCCACCACTATTGGCGGCGCAGCGCCGGGGATGCGCCTGCGGCCAAGGGCCTGTGGGATTATTCGCTCCACCAGCTGGCCGCCGATCAGGCGCGCTTCGGCAAGCTCGACCGGGTCGGCAATACGGCGATGACCGGCCTTGCCTATGCCTACCACTTCGATGCCAGCCGCTATGCCCTGTTCCTGCGCGATTATGCCGAAGGGCGCGGGGTGACGCGCACCGAGGGCATCGTCGAAAGCATCCAGCGTGACGGGGAAAGCGGCGATATCCGCGCGATTACCCTCAAGGGCGGCAAGACCGTGGCGGGCGATTTCTTCATCGACTGCACCGGCTTTCGCAGCCTTCTGCTGGGTGAGACCTTGGGGGTGGGCTATCAGGACTGGTCGAAGTGGCTGCCATGTGACCGCGCTCTGGCGGTGCCATCCGAACGCCTGCCGACGCTAGTGCCCTTTACCCGCGCCACCGCAAAGGACGCCGGGTGGCAATGGCGCATCCCCTTGCAGCATCGCACCGGCAACGGGCACGTCTATTCAAGCGGCTTCACCACCGATGATGCCGCGGCCGATACGCTGATGGCGGGGCTCGACACCAAACCGCTGGCCGACCCGCGCCCGATCCGGTTCACCACCGGGCGGCGCGAGGCCTTCTGGGCGCATAATTGCGCGGCCATCGGCCTGTCGAGCGGGTTTCTGGAGCCGCTCGAATCGACCTCGATCCACCTGATCCAATCGCACGTCAGCCGCCTGATCCAGCTGTTCCCGCAGGGGCACGATGCGGCGGCAGAGCGCGAGGAATATAACCGGCGCTGCGCTGCAGAATTCGCGCAGATCCGCGATTTTCTGATCCTTCACTATCACCAGACCGACCGCGAGGATTCCGAGTTCTGGCGCTATTGCAAGCATATGGACGTGCCTGAAAGCCTCACCCACAAGCTTGCCCTGTTTGCCGCATCGGGCCGGGTGGGCCGCGATGTGGATGATCTGTTCCGCGATGCCAGCTGGGTGCAGGTCATGCTGGGGCAGGGCGTGATGCCTGCCGATTACGATCCGATGGCCGATCAGATTGCGCCTGCGCAGCTGGCCGAGTTCCTCGCCAACCTCAAGACGATCATCGCCCGAGCGGTGGGCAGCCTGCCGACGCACGAACAATACCTCGCCCGGCACTGCCCGGTTGATGCGCGGCTGCTGGCGGCCTGAGCGGCACGGCGCACACGAAAAAGGGCGGCGCAGTTGCCCGCGCCGCCCCTTGTGTTTGTCCCTGAAGGGGCCAGTCTTACTTCGACTGGGCTTCCAGATAGGCGACGAGATCGGCGCGCTTCTGATCGTCCTTCACGCCCGGGAAGGCCATCTTGGTGCCCGGCACGTAGGCCTTGGGATCCTTGAGGTAATCGAACAGCACGTCCGGCGTCCAGGTGATGCCGCTGTTCTTGTTGGCGTCCGAATAGTTGAAGCCGGCAACCGAACCGGCCTTGCGGCCGACAACCTTGTGCAGCGACGGGCCGACGCGGTTTACGCCTTCGTCGAACACGTGGCAGGTGCGGCAAGCTGCGAAAACCTTTTCGCCCGCAGCGGCATTGCCGGTGAAGCTGGCATAGGTCACAGCGCCGCCAGCCGGAGCGGCAGCAGCAGCCGGGGTTTCGGCAGCAGCCGGAGTCTCGGCAGCAGGCGCAGCCGCTTCTTCGGTCGCGGCCGGAGCCGGGGTTTCTTCAGCCTGCTTACCACCGCAAGCCGAAAGCGTGGCGAGAGCTGCCAGCGCAGCCGCACCCATCAGGAAATTACGCTTCATGGTCGTTTGTCCTCTGAACACTTGATGTTCCTCCCGCATCCCAGCGGGCCTTAAACCAGATTCCCGGGCATGAAAAGCGGGAGTTCACGCGTATGCAGGCCCCTCTCCCCAGTTCCCGTAATCCCCCAAACGCGCAGGCCGCCAAAGGGTTTCCGCCTGCGTGCAAAGATTGCCTTACGCGGCGTGGGCGTTATGATCGGGGCCATGAAAAACCTGCCCTGGCACACCAAGCTCGTCCTTGCCCTTGCGCTGTTTGCGCCGCTCTATTTCATCATCGCCGCACTTGGCACCAAGGTGGGCGTGTGGGATTGGAAATTCGGTCTGGGCGTGCTGACCATCGGCGGCGGGCCGCTGGTGCTGGGCGCGCTGGGGCTGGCCGGTTTCGTGTCGCTGATTGCCGGCTTCATCAAGAAGCCGCGTGCCAAGGGCGTGATCGCGATCGCGCTGATCGCGTTGTTTGCGGTGGGGCTGGTGTTCGGCAAGCTGGCAGGCGTGCGGGCGACCGCTGCGGCCAATCCGATCCACGATATCGCCACCGATACCGCCAATCCGCCCGCCTTTTCGCAAAGCACGCTTGATGCGCGCGCAGCGACAGGCGCAAACCCCTTGAGCGATTATCAGGCCCCGCTCGGCCAGCTGGAGCTTTACAAGGAGCGGGCCTCCAAGGAGCTGGCGGTGAAAAGCCACGCGCAGATCATCACCGGCATGGATGGCCGCCCGGCTCCGCTGCCGCTGGGCGGGACGAGCCGTGAAAACGCCGTGGCCGCAGTGGCCGCAGCAATGGCCGAAATGGGCCTCAGCGAAATTCGCAAGGATGCGGCGGCCGGCACGGTTGAAGGCGTGGCGACTACCTTCTGGTTCGGCTTCAAGGATGACGTGGTGGCCCGCGTGGGAGACAGCCAGATCGATTTCCGCTCGGTCAGCCGGGTCGGGATCAGCGATCTTGGTGCGAACACCGCCCGCATCAAGGACCTGCGCGCCCGGACCGAGGCATTGCTGGGCACGGCAGCGCGTTAATCCCGGAAAGCTGACACCGCCATTGCGCTCCTCTGGAACACGGTGAGGACGCACAGCATCGCATAGCCATAGGCGAGCCATGCGAACCACGCCGGCATGGCGCACATGGCGATGAACACGGCAATCGTCTCGGCACCCTCGGCAAGGCCGGTAGAGTAGAAGAAGCTCTTCTTGCCATGCGCCTGCGTGGTCGCCCCGCGCTTGGCCGCGATCACGGCAAAGGCAAGAAAGCTCACCCCCGTCAGCACGAAGCTGGCGACCAGCACCAGCGCCGGGAGCGTGTTGGCGGCTGAGAGCACTCCGAAGCCCACCGGCACGCTGACATAGAAGGCGAAATCGGCAAGGATGTCGAAATAGCCGCCAAGATCGGATGGCCCCCGCGCCCGCGCCACCGCGCCATCGAGCCCGTCAAGCAATCGGTTGGCGATGATAAGGGCAAGGCCCCAGCCGATCTGGCCAAAGGCGATGGCGGCGGCCCCGGCAAGGCCGAGGGCAAGGCCGGTGAAGGTCAGGGCGTTGGCGGTGACGCCCGCCCCCGCCAGCGCGCGGCCAGCGGCGTTGAGCGGTGGGTCGATCAGCGGGCGCAGCCGGGCGTCAAGCATCAGCCCGCCCCCATCCCGGGCTTGACCCGGGACCCAGCTTGTTTGTCGGCCTCTCGGTCAGAAGGACGGCAGCGGGGCCCCGGGTCAAGCCCGGGGCGGGGAGAGATGGTCGCATGGGTCTCACCACGTCACCAACCCGATCCACGCGCCCGTCATGGCGCTGGCAAGGTTGCCGCTGATCCAGCTCTTCATTCCCAGCCCGGCGGCCTCGGCGCGGCGTTCGGGGGCAAGGGTGCCGATGGTCGAGACCAGCAGGCCGACGCTGGCAAGGTTCGCCACGCCGCACAGCGCATAGGTGACAATCAGCAGGCTGCGCGGCCCCAGCGTGCCTGAAGGCAGCGCGGCGAGTTCGAGATAGGCGACATATTCGTTCAGCACCGCCTTGGTGCCCATCAATCCGCCTGCCGCCTGCGCCTCGGCCCAGGGCACGCCGATCAGCCACATCAACGGCGCCAGCGCCCAGCCGAGCAGGCGCCTGAGGGTCAGCGGCTCACCCTCCACCGTCAGCGTCGTGGCGGCCAGCGCCATATCGGCGAGCGCCACCAGCGCAAACACCGTGATGATGACCGCGATCACGGCAAGGAACAGCTGCATCCCGTCCATCGTGCCCTTCACGATCGCATCGATGCTGCTTTCGTACCTGAGGCCCGTATCCTCGGCATCGACGGCGGTCGCGGCGTCACCATCGCCGGGGGGCACCATCAGCCGGGCGATCAGCAGCGCGGCCGGAAGCGAGATCAGCGAGGCGGAAATCATGTGCCCCACCGCATCGGGCACCACGCCGCGCAAGGTGGTGGCATAAAGGATCAGGATCGCGCCGCTGATCGTCGCCATGGTGAGGGTCATGATCTGGAACAGTTCGGATCGGCTGACGCGGGCAAAATAGGCGCGGGTCACCAGCGGCGCCTCAACCACGCCAAGGAACACGCTCGCCCCGCCTGACAGCCCCACCACGCCGCTCACCCCCAGCGACCGGCGCAACAGGAAGCTGAGGCCGTTCACCATCCAGCGCAGCACGCCCCAGTGCCACAGCAGCGCCGACAGGGCGGAGAAGACGATCACCAGCGGCAGGATCTGGAAGGCGATCACCAGCGGCGGCTGTGCGCCCTCTTTCAGCGCGAAAGGCAATTCCGCCCCGCCGAGATAGCCGAACATATAGGCCGATCCCTTGAGCGTTGCCGCCTCGATGGCGCTCACCGCATCATTGACGAGGCCGACCGCCGCCCACACGGCGGGAACCCGCACGATCAGCACCGCCAGCAGGCCTTGCAAGGCGAGCGCGCCCAGCATCCAGCGCCAGCCGGGAAGCAGACGGCGGTTCTCGGAGAAGGCCCAGGCCAGCCCCAGCAGGGCCGCGATCCCGACGATCCCGCGCAGGCTATCGAACAGTTCCAAACATGGCTCCCTCAGGCGATCAGGTCAGCCCTTCTTGCCCAAGACACGGTCAAGCGCCAGCGTGTCGTGTGCCCGCAGAGCAATCAGCGCCAGCGCCGCGCCCGCCACCGTCAGCGAGGGGAAGAACAACAGGTTTGCCTTCGCCGGATCGGCAAACAGATACATCCCGAAAGGATCGAGGAAGTGCCGCCAGATCGGCAGCGCCCCGCCGACCAGGATCAGCGCCGATGCGATCAGCGTATACCTGCGCGCCACCCCCAATACCACCAGCACCCCGAGCAGCACTTCAAGTCCGCCAAAAGCCATCTGGATGGTACTGTCAGCAGCGACGCCTGCGTAATATTTCTCGGCCAGCCTCGAACCCATATCGTCGCCCTGCAGGCGCACGAGGCCCCACACCACCAGCAACATGCCGGTGCCGACCCGCATGATCAGCAGCGAAATCTTCGTCAGCATGTCCTGTCTCCCTAGCGCGATCAGCCGCGCCGCCAATCGTGGTAGCGTTCGACCCATTTGAGCAGGCCTTCGGGCTTGTGCGCCTTCTTCCAGTTGCCCGCGGCAAACTTGTTGGCTTCCACCATCGTGGGATAGGCGTGGATGGTGCCGAGGATCTTGTTGAGGCCGATCCCGTGCTTCATCGCCAGCACATATTCGGCCAGCAATTCGCCAGCGTGCGCGCCCACGATGGTGGCGCCCAGCACCGTGTCCTTGCCGCCTGCCGGGGTCAGCACTTTGACAAAGCCCCGCGTCTCGCTCTCGGCAATCGCACGGTCGAGATCATCAAGATCATAGCGGGTGACCTCCACCGCAATGCCGGCTTCCGCCGCCTCGCGCTCGTTGAGGCCGACGCGGGCAACCTCTGGATCGAGGAAAGTGACTGCCGGGATCACCCGGTAATCGGCCTTGAACTTCCTGAACGTGCCGAACAGCGCGTTGACGCTGGCGTACCACGCCTGATGGCTGGCGGTGTGGGTGAACTGGTAGGGCCCGGCGACATCGCCTGCGGCAAAGATATTGGGGAATTTGGTGGCGAGGAATTCGTCCGTCACCACCGTCCGGGCGACATCGACGCCGATATCCTCCAGCCCGAACCCGGTCAGCCGCGCCTTGCGCCCGATGGCGACGATCAGCGCATCGAAGGGGATGCGCACCTCTGCCCCGGCGTGTTCGGCCACCAGCTCGCGCCCCTCGATGCGCGCGGCCTTGTGGCCGGTCAGCACGGTGACCCCGTCGCCCTCCAGCACCTCGCGCGCGAGCGCCGACACGTCAGCATCCTCGCGGCCCAGCAGCGTGTCGGCCATTTCGACCTGCGTCACCTTGGATCCAAGCCGCGCCAGCGCCTGCGAAAGCTCGCACCCGATCGGCCCGCCGCCCAGCACGAGGGCGCACGCAGGTGCCGCGTCCATCTGCGCAAAGGCCTGCCACATCGTTTCACTGGTGAGGTAGCCGCTGTCCTCGATACCGGGGATTGGCGGCACCACCGGCTCGGCGCCGCTGGCGATGATGATACTGCGGGTGGTGAGGCGCTGCATGCCGCCCTCATTCAACGCAATCTCGACCGTCCACGGGTCAACAATCTTCGCGTAACCCTTGACCACATCGACGCCCAATCCGGTGTAGCGTTCGACACTGTCATGCGGCTCGATCGCCTTGATGGCGCCCATCACGCGGGCGATCACCGCCTTGAAGGGCACCTCGGGATTGGCAGGCGTCAGCCCATACTTGTCGGCATGGCGCATCTGGTGGGCGACCTTGGCGCTCTTGATGATCGCCTTGGAGGGGACGCAGCCGGTGTTGAGGCAATCGCCGCCCATTGCGTGCGCTTCAACCAGCGTGACCTTGGCCTTGACCGTCGCCCCGATCAGCGCGCTCACCAGCCCCGCAGAGCCTGCGCCGATCACCACCAGATTGCGGTCGAAGGTCTTGGGCCGCGTGAACCCGGCATAGACCCGGCGGCGCTTGATCGCGCCGATCACGCCCTTGGCGATCCACGGCACGATGCCTAGCGCCACAAAGCTGCCCAGCACCGCGGGCGAGGCGATGCCTGAAAGGCTGTCGATCTGCGCCAGCTGGGTGCCTGCATTCACATAGACCACCGTCCCCAGCAGCATCCCGATCTGGCTCACCCACATATAGGTCAGCGTCCGGATACGGGTGAGGCCCATCACCAGATTGACCATGAAGAACGGAAACACCGGGATCATCCGCAGGCTGAACAGGTAGAACGCCCCGTCGCGTTCAAGCCCGGCGTTGATCGCCTTCAGCCGCTCCCCGAACCGCGCCTCCACACTGTCGCGCAGCACATGGCGCGATGAAAGGAACGCCAGCGTTGCCCCGATGGTCGACGCAAAGGAGACAATCACCGTCCCCGTCACCACCCCGAACAACGCGCCTGCCGCCAGCGTCAGCACAGCAGCGCCGGGGAACGAGGCGGCCGCGGCAATCA
>JAGKSZ010000086.1 GCA_018991295.1 Porphyrobacter sp.
ACACGGTGCTGAACCTCGGCCTCAACGATGCCACGGTCGAAGGGCTGGCGCAGTCCTCGGGCGATGAACGCTTCGCATGGGATTCCTACCGCCGTTTTATCCAGATGTATTCGGACGTGGTGCTTGGCCTTGATCATGGCCTGTTCGAAGAGGCCCTGGAGATCGCCAAGGAAGACAAGGGCTTCTATAACGATACCGAGATGGGCGCTGAAGACTGGCAGGCGCTGGTTGGGGAATACAAGCAGATCGTCGAGGCGGAACTCGGCCGCCCGTTCCCGCAGGATGTCCACGAACAGCTCTGGGGCGCGATCCGCGCGGTGTTCGACAGCTGGGATTCGGACCGCGCCAAGGTCTATCGCCGCCTCAATGACATTCCGGGCGATTGGGGCACGGCGGTCAACGTGCAGGCGATGGTGTTCGGCAACATGGGCGAAACCAGCGCCACCGGGGTTGCCTTCACCCGTGACCCGGCAACGGGCGCGCGGGCCTATTACGGCGAATACCTGATCAACGCGCAGGGCGAGGATGTGGTGGCAGGCATTCGCACGCCGCAATACCTCACCAAAGCCGCGCGCGAGGCGGCGGGGGCCAAGCCGCTGTCGATGGAAGAGGCGCTGCCCGAGGCTTACGCCGAGCTCGCCCGCGTGTTCGACCTGCTGGAACTCCATTACAAGGACATGCAGGACATCGAGTTCACGGTGGAGCGCGGCAAGCTGTGGATGCTCCAGACTCGCTCGGGCAAGCGCACCGCCAAGGCCGCGCTCAAGATGGCGGTCGACATGGTGGGCGAAGGCCTGATCGACCGCCGCGAGGCGGTGCTGCGGGTCGATCCGATGGCGCTCGACCAGCTGCTCCACCCGACGCTCGACCCCGAGGCCGAGCGCCACGTGCTCGTCACCGGCCTGCCGGCCTCGCCGGGTGCGGCGGCGGGCAAGATCGTGCTCGATGCCGACACCGCCGAGCAATGGGCCGGGCGCGGCGAGAAGGTGATCCTGGTGCGGGTCGAGACCACGCCGGAAGACATCCACGGGATGCACGCAGCGCAGGGCATCCTGACCGCGCGCGGCGGGATGACCAGTCACGCGGCGGTGGTTGCCCGCGGCATGGGTCGCCCCTGCGTTTCAGGTGCGGGCCAGGTGTCGATCGATCGGGCAAGCCGAACACTCCGGATCGGCTCCACCGAGCTGAAGGAGGGCGATGCCATCACCCTTGACGGGGCGACGGGGCAGGTGATGCTCGGCATCGTACCGACTGTGGAGCCGGAACTCGCGGGCGATTTCGGCACGCTGATGGTCTGGGCCGACAAGCTGCGCCGCATGAAGGTGCGCACCAATGCCGAAACGCCGGACGATTGCCGCATGGCGCGCCAGTTCGGGGCCGAAGGCATCGGGCTGTGCCGCACCGAGCACATGTTCTTCGAGGCAAGCCGCATCAGTGCGGTGCGCCAGATGATCCTTGCCGATGACGAGGCCGGGCGCCGCAGGGCACTCGAAAAGCTGCTGCCCGAGCAGCGCGCCGACTTCACCGGCATCTTCGAGGTGATGGCGGGCCTGCCCTGCACGATCCGCCTGCTCGATCCGCCGCTGCACGAGTTCCTGCCCCACGCCGACGAGGAATTCGCCGAGCTGGCGGATGCGACCGGCATTGGTGTGGACCATTTGAAGCGCCGCGCCGGGGAACTGCACGAATTCAACCCGATGCTGGGGCATCGTGGATGCCGCCTGGGGATCACCTTCCCTGAGATTTACGCGATGCAGGCCCGCGCCATCTTCGAGGCGGCCTGCGCGGTCAAGCAGGCGAGCGGCGCCGCGCCGCTGCCCGAGATCATGATCCCGCTGGTCGCCACCAAGCGCGAACTCGCGATCCTCAAGGCGCTGGTCGACAAGGAAGCCGAAGCCGTGTTCGCCGAAGTCGGCACGCGGGTCGACTACCTCGTCGGCACCATGATCGAGCTTCCGCGCGCGGCGTTGATGGCGGGCGAGATTGCCGAGGAAGGCGCGTTCTTCAGCTTCGGCACCAATGACCTCACCCAGACCACGCTGGGTGTCAGCCGCGACGATGCGGCGCGGTTCCTGTCGGTCTATGTCGACAAGGGCATCTTCCCGCGCGATCCCTTCGTCAGCCTTGATATCGAGGGTGTCGGCCAGCTGGTCGAACTGGCGGCAGAGCGCGGGCGGGCAACGCGTCCCGACATCAAGCTCGGCATCTGCGGCGAGCATGGCGGCGATCCGGCGAGCATCGCCTTCTGCGAGAGCGTGGGCCTCGATTATGTGAGCGCCTCACCATACCGCGTTCCGATTGCGCGGTTGGCAGCGGCGCAGGCTGCCCTGAAGAAGGGTTAGGTTCCGGCCAGAGATCGCCGCCCGGTAAGGTTGATGATCTCGAAGGTCTCGGTTACCTTGCCGTCGGGCTCTGCGCGGGCGGCAAAGGCGGCGCGGGCTCGGGCGAGGGCCGCCTTGCCAAGCGGCGGGGCCGGCTTTGCCAGGGCGTTACCGAGACCCTGATCACGCAGATCAGCAACCAGACGGTCAAGCGAAGAATAGCGCACCGCCAGCGTGTGCGTGTCCACCACCGGATCCTTCCAGCCAGCGCGCTGGAGCAGGGCAGGGGCCGCGCGGGCATCTACCAGCGGATGCAGGCGGGGGGCAGGGCGATCAGGCTCGGCCGCCAGCATCGCGGCGCGCAGGGCAGGAAGGCTTTGCCCGCCGATGAAGCTGGCGATTACCAGCCCTCCCGGGGTCAGGGCATTGCGAAGGTGGATCAGCGCGCCGGGCAGATCGTTCACCGCGTCAAGCTGACCGATGACGCCGATGAAATCATATGGACCTCCGGCTAGAGGCTCGGCCGGGTTGGTGTCGAGGGAAACGGAAAGGGAAGTGCCGCCGCAGCGCAGATGATCGGCGAGCGCCGCTGGGCAGCCCCCGATAAGCTGGGCGTGTGCAGGCGCGTGCCGGACAAAGCCGAGGCGGTCGATAATGTCCTCAGCCATGTCTTCGATCAGAAAGGCGGCGACATCGCCCCCCGTGCTGGGGCGCTGAACCGACCGCCGCAACCGGGCAATGCGGCGCGCTTCGGAGAAGATCTGGGGGACGCTGTGACCGATCATGCCGCGGCCCTGCCGTGCTTGCCAGCAGAGTGCAAGCCGTGCGACACTGCGGTTGTCATGGCAGTGGTCGCTCAACTCGCCCGGCACCTGATGCCGCTGGTGGATCTGGTTTATCCGCCCCGCTGTCCCTCCTGCGGAACAGCCATCGCTGCACAGGCAGGGCTATGCGCGGATTGCTGGTCCATGCTTGAGGTACCCGAACACGCAGATGCCGTCGGCCACGCGGTTCCGGTCTACGCCGCGAGCTATTACAACGAAATCTCGCGAAAGCTCGTGCTCTCCTACAAGCATGGCGGCAGGATCGCGCTTTCAAGTCTGCTGGCCCGCTTGATTGCAGCACGAATGCCCAAGGTGGATGCCGGGCGTTCTATGCCCCTGCTGGTGCCGGTGCCGCTGCATCGCTGGCGATTGTGGAGCCGGGGCTTCAATCAGGCTGCCCTGCTGGCTCAGGATCTGGCGGGGATGGGCAAGGGCGAGGCCGTAGTGAACGCGCTGATCCGGCACCGGCGAACGCCCAATCTTGGGGGGCTTGGCCGGGATGCGCGCGAACGGGTGCTCACAGGGGCGATACGCCTCTCGCACGGGGCGGCTGCACGGCTGAAGGGGCGCGATGTCGTTCTGGTTGACGATGTTCTTACCAGCGGAGCAACGAGTCGCGCTTGTCTTGCCGCGATTGCTGCAGCTGAGCCTGCCTCGATCGCAGTCGCGTGCTTTGCGCGGGTCGACGAGGAGCACAAACTGGCGCATCCATAAACAGCGCCCAACCAAAAAACATAACGCCCGAGGCCTTCCGGCCCCGGGCGCCACGTGACGAAACGGTGCGGATCCACCCTTGCGGGCCATGGCAGCGACCCCCTAACTTCGCTGCCGGGATCCAGTCCCTATCGTTCAACCGGTCGCGCTGGCACCCCGCTGCCAGATCTGCGGTCCGGTCACCCCCTGAACCCGGCGCCGGGCGGCGCCATTTTCTGGTGGAGAACCCCTTGCGAAGGCTCCGGATGCTATGTTCCACCGAGTTGCATAACGCGGAAGCTGAAACCTTCCAATTTGCGATTTTTTATCGGCCCCTGTTGTGTGCGTGCAACAATCATCGCATTTGGAGCCGCCCTGCATGCATGGAGTTGCCGTTGTGACCGACACCGTTCTGACCCCCCTTGAACGCGAGGCGGGCCATGTCTTTGCACCCAAGTTTGATGGAGCAGGCCTGCTTACCGCCGTAGTGGTCGATGATTCATCGGGCGATGTGTTGGTGGTTGCCCACATGAACCGTGAAGCGCTCGATGCAACGCTAGCAACGCGAAAGGTGCATTTCTGGTCTCGCTCCAGGGGTAGTCTCTGGATGAAGGGCGAGACTTCTGGGAACGTCCTCGAGCTGGTGGCGATGTTTGTAGATTGCGATCAGGATGCACTTTTGATCCGCGCCATACCTGCGGGGCCGACCTGCCATACGGGCGCTACCAGCTGTTTTTATCGCAAGGTGGTAACAGATGGGGACGAGGCAGTGCTGGCGCGCATCGTCACTTGACGCTCACGTAAACGTAAGGTAGGGGGCAGGCATGGCTACCGCTCCCGCTCACTCCGCCGAATCTGCTGCCAGCGAGCCGCGCCGCAATGGCGCGCATCTCGACCGGCCTGACGTTCATGCCCGTGAACAGTTCACCATTTCCGACCTCACCTCGGAATTCGGCTGCACCGCACGCGCTCTGCGTTTTTACGAGGATGAGGGGCTGATCAGTCCCGCCCGGGTTGGCCTGACACGGGTCTACTCCAAGCGTGACCGTGCGCGGCTTGCATGGATCATGCGTGCCAAAAACGTAGGTTTCTCGCTTACCGAGATCCGCGAAATGATCGACCTTTACGATCTTGACGATGGCCGTGTCGAACAACGCCGCGTCACGATCGAGAAATGCCGCGCGCATATTGCCAAGCTCAAGGCTCAGCGCGACGACATCGACAGCTCGATCAACGAGCTTACCGATTTTGTTGCCGAAATCGAAAAGCTCGACCTGCGCTGATGCGCTAGGTCTGCCCCATTTTCATCACGTCTGCACACCAGAGGGATCTTCCGATGCCGACCTACACTGCGCCCACCCGTGACACGCGCTTCATCGTCAATGAAGTGCTCGATCTTGCCAGCTACGGCAACCTGCCGGGGTTCGAAAACGCGACGCCCGACATGATCGACACCGTGATCAACGAAGCCGGCAAGTTCTGCGCCGAGGTGCTTGCGCCGATCAATCAGGCAGGCGACGAGCACGGTTGTACCCGTCATGAAGATGGCTCGGTCACCACCCCGCCGGGCTTCAAGGAAGCCTATCAGGCCTATGTCGAGAGCGGCTGGGGCACGCTTGGCCAGCCGGTCGAATATGGCGGGCAGGGCCTGCCCCATGTGCTGAGCTTTGCGCTGGAGGAGTTCAGCGGCACTGCCAATCAGGCTTTCGCGATGTATCCGGGCCTTACCGCAGGTGCGATTTCCGCGATCCTTGCCAAGGGCAGCGACGAACAGAAGGCGACCTTTGTCCCCAAGATGATCTCGGGCGAATGGTCAGGCACCATGAATCTTACCGAGCCGCATTGCGGCACCGATCTCGGCATGATCCGCACCAAGGCTGTTCCCAATGGCGACGGCACCTATGCGATCACCGGCACCAAGATCTTCATTTCGGCCGGCGAGCATGATCTCACCAGCAACATCATCCACCTGGTTCTGGCCAAGACCCCGGGCGCGCCGGATTCGACCAAGGGCATTTCGCTGTTCATCGTTCCCAAGTTCCTGCTCGATGCTGACGGCAACCCGGGGACGCGCAACGGCGTCACCTGCGGTTCGATCGAGAAGAAGATGGGCATTCACGGCAATGCCACCTGCCTGCTCAACTATGACGGCGCGACAGGCTACATGGTTGGCGAAGAGAACAAGGGGCTTGCCGCCATGTTCATCATGATGAACGCCGCGCGCCTTGGGGTCGGTATTCAGGGGTACGCTCAGGCTGAGGTCGCTTATCAGAATGCAGTGAATTATGCGCTCGATCGTCGTCAGGGCCGCGCTTTGACCGGCCCGGCTGACCCGGCGGCCAAGGCTGATCCGATTTTCGTCCACCCGGACGTGCGCCGGATGCTGATGGACGCCAAGGTGTTTACCGAAGCCATGCGTGCGCTGTGCATGTGGGGCGCCTTACAGGTCGATCTGACCCACAAGGCGCAAACGCCCGAGGAACGCGAGATGGCTGACCTCCTGATCGGCCTCATGACCCCCGTCATCAAGGGCTACGGCACCGACAAGGGCTATGACATCGCCAACAATATGCAGCAGGTTTTCGGCGGGCACGGCTACGTGCGCGAATGGGGCATGGAGCAGTTCGTGCGCGATAGCCGTATCGCGATGATCTACGAAGGCGCCAACGGCGTGCAGGCAATGGACCTGTGCGGTCGCAAACTGGCCGCGGGCGGGGGGAAGGCAATTCAGGCCTTCTTCGCCATGATCGACGAGGAAATCGCTTCGGCCAAGCAGGACGATACACTGAAGCCCATCGCAGAACGGCTCGAAAAGGCGCTGGGCGAGCAAAAGGCGGCGACCATGTGGTTCATGCAGAACGCCATGGCGAATCCCGATCACCTCGGTGCGGGCGCACACCACTACATGCACATCATGGGCATCGTGACGCTTGGGCATTTCTGGCTGAAGATGGCCAAGGTCGCCAAGACCAAGCTGTCCGAGGGCGCAGACGACACAGCGTTCTACGAAGCGAAGGTGGTTTCGGCCAACTACTATGCTGAACGCTTCCTTCCCGATGCCGGCGCATTGCGCCGCAAGCTTGAAGCGGGCAGCGAATACATGATGAAGCTTCCTGCAGAGGCCTTCGCCACCGCCGCCTGATCGCAAGGCTTACCGGGCTCTCAGGTCCATTCCGCAAGCCGCCATGTTGCCGCATGGCGGCTTGCATGCTTTAGCTGCGCTGCAAAGGAGCATGTGGATGGTGATGTGGCGGTGGGCAATGGTGCTGGCGGCAGCAGCGATGGCACCTGTTTGCATCGAGGCGGCTGTTGCATCGGAGCAGGCGCCCGAGGCCCACCGCATCGGGCGGTTCGTCTTTACCCGTTGGGATGGGCCCGCGCTGCCAGTGTTTTATGCACTCCCGCAGCGGATCGAACGCGACACGCCGGTGGTGATCGTGATGCACGGGGTCAACCGCGATGCTGATCGCTACTGCGACGAATGGGCCGGGCTTGCCCGCCAGCACGGCTTCATCGCGGTGTGCCCGCAGTTCGATAGCGCCAATTTCCCGGGCGCTCTGGGCTATAACACCGGGTACTTCACCACCGCGGACGGCACCCCTCGTCCGCGCTCGCAATGGTCTTTCGCTGCGATCGAACCGCTGTTCGATGATGTCCGCTCCCGGTTCGGCACCAAGGCAGCGCGCTACACCATCTATGGGCACTCCGCCGGCGCACAATTCGTGCACCGTTATGTGCTGTTTACCCCTGAGGCGCGGATCGAGCAGGCGATTGCCGCAAATGCTGGGTGGTACACCATGCCCGACCGGACCATCGGCTTTCCTTATGGGCTTGGGAATACGCCGGTGAGCGAGGCAAACCTTGCAGCCGCATTGGGCAAGCCGTTGACGGTGCTTCTCGGCACCGCAGACACCGACCGCGCGGACACCGATTTGCGCAAGACACCCGAGGCCGATGCGCAAGGCCTCCATCGCTTTGAACGCGGACAGACATTCTACAAGCGCGGACAAGATGCAGCTATGGCGAGCCGCACGTCATTCGGATGGGCGCTTATCGAGGTTCCCGGCATCGCCCACAGCAATGCCGGAATGGCTCAGGCCGCCGCTACCCTTGTCACAGGGCAATAGGGCCTACTTTCCCGCTTCCTGCGCAAGCACATACAGATAATCGACATAGGCCATGGTGGCCTCATCGATCCCGTAAACCTTGGGATCACTGCTTTTGATCAGAAACCATTCGTTGGGGGCGTGCGCGCCGCCGCCGCGGCCAAGGCCGAATTGCGAGGCCGGCAAGTTGAGCGGTGGGCCATTGAAGATCACCCCCGGCCAGCTGCCCGCATTGCGCGGGCGGATCGTGTAGGGGATGCCCTGCGCTTCAAACAGCTTCTTTTGTGCCCTGATCAACGATGAATCTTCCGCGGTCTCGTTGGGACCATAGCCGCCCGAAATGGTTACCCTCACATCATCAAAGCCGCGGCGCGAAAGGTGAGCCTGCAGTTTGCTGACCGCCTCGGCCTTGGTCATGTTCGGCACGAGACGGAATTCCAGCTTCGCTTCCGCACGTCCCGGCAGCACCGTTTTGCCGCCCTCGCCAGTATAGCCTGATACGAGGCCCTGAATATTGACCGTGGGCTGCGAGAAGAAGCGTTCGAGGCTGGTGACGTAATCCTCGTCATTGATCCACCGTCCGACGCCAAGCAGCGACTTCTCACCTTGCTCCGCACCGGGCTTGACGCTCTGTGCGATCAGTTCCTTCTGGCGTGCGGTGAGGGGCTGGACGTTCTCAAACCAGCCATCGATCGCAGGAGTATGACCATCATCTGCAACCAGCGTGTCGAGCGCCTTCACCAGTCGCCATGCCGGGCTTTCGATGCGGGCGTAGTTCGATGAATGAATGTCAGTCTTGGGATATTTGTCCGAGGTCTCGCCGCCCACCACCAGCTGAAATTCGACCGCACCTTTCGCCCCGAGCGTGATGCCTGCAGAGCCATCGCGGTTCTGGTTTGCTGACGGGATGAACACGCCAATCGCCCTTGCCAGCGCCGCCTGTACTTCGGGCACGGCGACGACCTGATCGAAGTGGGTCGAGGCGACTTCTTCTTCCCCTTCTGCCACCAGCACGAGGTTGACAGGAAGCGGTCGGCCGCTGGTCTGAATTGCCTTGATTGCAGCGAGGAAGGCCATTTGCGGCCCCTTCTGGTTGACCACGCCGCGCCCGACGATCGCAGTGCCTTCACCAGGGCGGTCAACCAGCGTGGCTTCAAGCGGCGGTGTGTTCCATTCTGCCGGATCGAACTGCTTGACATCGTACATGAAGTAGATGCCGATCGTGGTCTTGGCCCCGGCATCAAGCGTCGCAAAGACGGCAGGGACACCATCTGTGGGAATGATCTTGGCCTGCTGGAACCCGGCATCAAGCGCGAGCTTGCGCATGTATTCCGCGCCTTCGGGCGTGCCACGCTTTTCAGCGGCGATGGTCGGCAAGGCCACCCAATCAACCAGCGCCTTGACGGTGGCATCATGCTGCGTTTCGACAGTGGCAACGATCTTTTCACGCGCGGGTGTTTCGGCAGCGACGGAACCTGCCGACAACGCAATCGCGGCCGCCATGGTCAGTGTTGCTAGTGATCGTTTCATGCGCAGTCTCCCCAGCCTATGGCACGAAGAGGTATCAGGCGTACCCGTCAACGCAACGCCTTTTGCGCTATTCAAGCTGACCCATCATCCGCTGGGAGCCTGACTTGACCTTGAGGTTTTTGGCAGCGGCCGCAGAGGCGGGGCGCTCCCACATGCTGGCCGAACGCGCCGAAATCGGTCGCGGGCGAGCTGGCGAAGCCGAGCGCTGGATAGAATTCGCCTGATCAGGAACGATTTCGGGTTCTGCCACTGGCTCGGGCGCTGCTTCGACTATGTCCGCTGCGGGTTCCGGTGCCGGTGCCGGCGCCGCCTCAGCCTCAGACGCCACAGGCTCGGGGGCGAGTGCCTCGGCTAGCGGCGTTGGATCAGGGGTGGGCGCTGCCACCGGAGCAGGGGCAGGGGCAGGGGCAGGCTCGGCTTCACCACCTGCAAGTCCTGCAAGAATCTTCTCGGCCACTTCCTCCACCGAACCGACGACCAGCAAGGGTTGTCCGCCGATGATTCCGACACTGGTCTGCCCGTTTTCTGCGGTGCGCAGCCAAGCCACGTTCGAGGCCACGACAAGGTAATTGCCGCCGCGCGATTCCAGCTTGATGAACTTCATGGGCAGCGCTTCCCGGACAAGGATACAGGCCGTAGTCACGGTCCATCTGCGGGGTTACGCGAC
The DNA here is from genome assembly GCA_018991295.1 of Porphyrobacter sp. GTDB lineage: Bacteria > Pseudomonadota > Alphaproteobacteria > Sphingomonadales > Sphingomonadaceae > Erythrobacter. Next base: position 10,142 of record JAGKSZ010000086.1, read on the forward strand.
GGTGGTTAAGAACTGCCTAGTGCGGACAAGGGCGCAACTTCATCAAGCAGCCTCATCAGTGCGGCCCATGATTGGCTGTCAGCGTGAGGATTATAAGCCGGATTGGGTGCACCTTCCGGCGTGAGCGGGTTTGTAAAACCATGCTCCACTCCGGCGAAAGACAGGAATTGCCAGTCGGATCCGACCTTGTCCATTTCCTCCCAGAAGGCGATCACGACAGCGCGGGGCACCAGAGCATCGGCATCCCCGTGACAAACCAGCAATCGCGGGCGGATGGGGGCAGAGGCTGGAAGCGGCGTGGCAAGAAGCCCGTGGAAGCTTGCTGCCAGTGCCAGATCCGCACCGTCGCGTGCCAATTCCAGCACCGCCATTCCGCCGAGACAAAAGCCAATTGCTGCCTGCGGGAGATCCGGAGTCAGATCTCCCATCGTTTGCAGTGCAGCACGCAATCGGCGGCGCATGGCCAAAGGATCAGCCCGCAGGCGCTCCATCGCGTCAAAGGCGCTTGCCGCGTCATTGGGAGCGTCGGGGCCATAGAAATCAGCGATGAACGCTACACACCCGGCCTCAGCCAGTGCCTGCGCTTTGGCTTTGACCCCGGGCGAGACGTTCATGAAGGTGGGAAAAACCGCTACAGCCGCCCGTGGGGTGCCCGAGGGCCGCACCAGCCATCCGGTCAGCGCGGTTTCGCCATCGGCATAGGCAATGCGCTCCAGCGTCATTACTCCACCGGCAGGAAATCGGGCACCGAAAGGTAACGCTCCCCGGTATCGTAATTGAAGCCGAGCACGCGCGAACCGGCGGGCAGGGTGGGCAACTTGGTTGAAATCGCAGCCAGCGTTGCACCCGACGAGATACCGACAAGCATCCCCTCTTCGCGCGCAGCCCGGCGAGCCATTTCCTTGGCATCCTCGGCATCGACAGTGATTGCCCCGTCGATCGCGGCGGTGTGCAGGTTGCCCGGAATAAAGCCTGCGCCGATACCCTGAATCGGGTGCGGCCCGGGCTGCCCGCCGTTGATGACGGGTGAGAGCGCAGGTTCAACGCCATAGGCCTTCATCGAGGGCCAATGCTTCTTCAGTTCTTCTGCGCAACCTGAAAGGTGCCCACCGGTGCCGACACCTGTGATCATCACGTCAATCGGGGTATCGGCAAAGTCGGTCAGAATTTCTTGCGCCGTGGTGCGGGCATGAATTGCGGGGTTGGCGGCATTGTCGAACTGGCTTGGCATCCACGCACCCGGGGTCTGCGCGACGAGTTCCATCGCCCGCTCGATCGCACCCTTCATTCCCTTTTCGCGCGGAGTGAGGTCAAAGCTGGCGCCATAGGCGAGCATCAGTCGGCGCCGCTCGACAGACATGGATTCGGGCATGACCAGCACAAGCCGATAACCCTTGACCGCTGCGACCATGGCAAGACCAATCCCGGTGTTGCCCGAAGTCGGCTCGACAATCGTGCCGCCCGGCTTGAGCGCGCCGCGCGCCTCCGCATCCTCGACCATGGCGAGCGCGATGCGGTCCTTGATCGAACCGCCGGGATTGCCACGTTCAGACTTCACCCACACCTCGTGATCGGGGAACATTCGCGCAAGGCGGATATGGGGGGTGCCGCCGATCGTGGCGAGGATGTTGTCAGCCTTCATGTCGATACCTCTCGTTTAAGCTCTTGGGGCTCGAAACTGCGAGCGCGGCGCAGTTCGGGGAAATACCACGCCCAGACCAGTGTCACGACTATCGCACCCATGCCCCCGAATACAACCGCGCCGACCGCGCCAAGAAGTGCTGCGGCGAGGCCCGATTGCATTTCCCCCAATTCGTTCGATGCCGAAATAGCGAGGCCCGAGATCGCCGAAACGCGCCCGCGCTTGTCATCGGGGGTAAACAGCTGGACCAGCGATGAGCGGATGAACACCGAAATCATGTCGACCGCGCCCATCAGCGCCAGGATCGCCAGCGACAGGGTAAAGCTGCGCGAAAAGGCAAAGACCACAGTAAGCGCGCCGAAGGCAGCCACCGCCCAAAGCATTTTCACGCCGACTTCGCGCTGCAAGGGACGGAATGACAGCCACAGCGCGACGCCTGCCGCCCCTAATGCGGGTGCGGCGCGCATCAATCCGAGGCCTTCGGGGCCCACAAACAGGATATCACGCGCAAATACCGGCAGCAGCGCGGTTGCACCGGCAAGCAGCACCGCAAAAAGATCGAGCGTGATGCATCCGAGCAGAAAACGCTCGCGCCAGACATAAATCAAACCATCAGCGATCTGCCTCAGCGGCTTGAGGCGCGGACCTTCATGCTTTGCCTTGATCGGGCGCACCGTCAGGATCAGCACCATCGCACAGCCCAGCATTCCTGCAGAAAGCGCGTGAGGGAGCCATTCGGCCTGCGCGAAGATAAGCCCCCCTACAGCAGGACCGGCAACGCTGGCCGCCTGCCATGCAATCGATGACAGCGCGATGGCGCGCGGAAGCAGCGCCGGGGGCACAATATTGGGAGCGATCGCGCTCATCGAAGGGCCAACGAAAACGCGCGCCATGCCATGAGCCGCTGCCATTGCGAACAGTATCGGGATGTTGAGCGCATCCGCCCAGGTCAGCAGCGCCAGCACAACGGCAACACAGCCATCAATGCCATTGGCAAAGGCTGCAACATGGCGCCGGTCAAATCGGTCGGCCGCAAGGCCGGCAACCGGTGTGAGAAGAAACAGAGGAATGAACTGCGCCAGACCCAGCAGCCCAAGCTGGAACGAGGCCTCGGCCACGCTCATGCCGTAATCGTCACGCGCAACCGCGTAGAGCTGGTAGCCAAGCAGCACCACCATCGACATGGTCGCAAACACCGCCATGAAGCGGGCCAGCCAATAGCGCCGATAGTCAGGAATGCGGAGAGGGGAGGCAGGTTCGGTCACGAAGGCGCCATGGCAGGCGTTTTCGCCCCTGCCAAGCAGATGAAACTTGCAGGCCTTTCAGCTGCGCTTTTGAATCAACGCGAACGCCGCAGGCGTGGGTTCGGCTGAAGCTGGTCGATAATGGCAACGAAATCATCGAGACGGATGATCCGTTCGAACTGAAAACCGGCGCGATTGTCGCGGGTCCAGATCACATAGGCCTCAATCCGTCCGACAACCGGAAGCCGGATAATGATGCGATCACCACGTTGAAGCTGCTTTGCGTCATCCACCATGAAACCATGCGCGGACAGATTGCAGACATGCAGGTGCAGGTCGCCATGCACAAAATGCTCGACGATCGCCGGAAAATCGACCGGGTGCCGTGCAGCACGGCGCAGGTCGGTCACACTGAGATTAGCTCCACCGGCCACGAGGCGCGATCCTTCCCTCCGAATGGGTCACGCACCGGGAATGCCGGACAAAGGCTGACAATTGGTAAAGGGCAAATGCGCCTAGCGGGTGACGAGGGCGTGCCGTTTCTTGCCAAGACTGATCCGCAGGGTCTGACCCTCATCGGGCAGAACAAGCTGCGCAGGATCGGTGACGGTCTCCCCATCGAGCTTGACCGCCCCCTCCGCCAGCTTGCGCTTGGCCTCTCCGCCCGACGCCGTGAGGCCGACCCCTGTAAGGAGCGCGGCAAGGCGCATTCCTTCAGGGCCAGTGGCGATGCTGGGAAGATCTTCCCCCGCACCAGACCCGGCAAAAGTCTCCAGCGCCGTCGCCTCGGCACGCACCGCGGCGTCTTCCCCCCGCACGAGTTTTGTTACCTCGTTCGCAAGTACGATCTTGGCGGCATTGATCTGTGCACCTTCAAGGGCTTCAAGGCGACTGATCTCATCGAGCGGCAGGTCCGTAAACAG
>JAGKSZ010000302.1 GCA_018991295.1 Porphyrobacter sp.
GCGGCAAAGCCGGTGATGAACATGACCTTGGTGCGCGGTGAAATTTCGGCGCAACGCTGGGCCAGCTCGATCCCGTCCATTTCGGGCATGACGATATCCGAGAGCAACAGATCGAAGTCGCCTGTCTCCAGCAGCGGCACGGCATCCGTCCCGCGATCGACTGCGCTGACCGCGTAGCCGGCATTCGTAAGGGCCCGCTCGAGATAGGCGCGCATCGCGTCTTCGTCCTCGGCAAGCAGGATGCGGGGGGTACGTGTCGCTGTCATGCGAAGGCTGTTAGCAGACCCGGCTTAAGAAATCTTTGTCTCCTGCGCGGATCCGATCCGCAGCCTTGCGGATTGCCCTTGCATGATGCCGATGAGCCTTTGACAGCCTTGTGCAAAACCTTCAGCAAGGAAGCCCGATGCCAACGCCCGCGCAATTGTCCCGACCCGCTTCGGCGGGCCAGCGAACCGCCATTACCGGCGGCGCTGTGCCGGGGCTGAGCGGGGCGCCTGCCTTCACATTCACGGCGCCTGCCCGGTTGCGCCTGCCGGTGCTGGTCGCAGTGCCCCACGCAGGGCGCGCCTATCCGCCGGCAGTCACTGCAAAAATGCGCGATGCGGAGCTGGCTCAGCTGCGGCTTGAAGATCGCCACGCCGACCGGCTCGGCATTGCCATCGCTCGCGAAACCGGGGCGGCATTGCTGATTGCCCACGCGCCGCGCGCGGTGCTCGATCTCAACCGGGCCGAGGATGATATCGACTGGGACATGATCGAGGGTGGCAGGCCCGATGATCTGCCAGAGCCATCCGGTCAGCGCGCCAATGCGCGAGCGCGCAGCGGCCTCGGGCTGGTGCCGCGACGCCTGCCGGGCTCGGGAGAAATCTGGCGGGGCAGACTCCTGCCTGATGAACTTGCCGCCAGGATCGACGGCATCCACCGCGCCTATCACGAGGCGCTATCGGCTGAACTCTTGCGAATCCGCGCAGAATGGGGCGCTGCGCTGCTGGTGGACCTGCACTCCATGCCCCCCTTGCGCGCAGCTGAGGGTGAGATGCGCGCCCCGGTGGTGGTGGTGGGTGACCGCTTCGGTGCATCCTGCCACAATTCGCTCATTGCCCGTGCGCTTACCTATCTGGAGGCGCGCAGCATTCCTGCCTCGCAGAACCGGCCTTATTCGGGTGGCTATGTGCTCGACCGCCATGGTGCTCCGCGTGGAGGTGTGCATGCGGTGCAGATCGAGGTGTGCCGCGCGACCTATCTCGATCGGCTTCTTGCCGAACCGGGGCCCGGGCTGCCCGCGATTGCCGCAATGCTGGCTGGGCTGGTGCGCGAACTGGGCGCAGAGACTGCGCTGCTTGGTGGGGGCGAAGGGCTGCTTCAGGCCGCTGAATAACATCGGCGCAATCGCAGTGCGCGGGAACACGAAACGGGCGGGCGAACCGAAGTCCGCCCGCCCGTCAAGTTCTTGCAAAGACCGGGACATTCAGTCCCGGCGATCCTGACAAGATCAGTTCAGCGCCGCGGCCGGTGCGCCTTCAGCGGTCATCGGCACCTTGCCCTGCGCCAGCTGACGCTCGAACAGCGAGCGCATCAGGTTCAGCGAGAACAGGTGAGCATAGATCAGCATCAGCATGCCGTTCTTGGCCAGTTCTTCGAGCTTGGCGGCAGGAAGCTCGCGCAGCTTGTTTTCATCGACCATGCGGAAGCCGCGATAGATGAACGGCTTGTCGGGCATGTCGTTGCGGGTGATGGCGATTTCGCCGTCCATCAGCACGTCGAGCTTGGCGAGTTCTTCCATGAACAGCTTGGTGCGCTGGCCGGCTTCTTCGAAGCGGCGGCAGAAATCGAGCACGCCTTCGGTGTACTCGGTCGGCTTGCCTTCGCCATCGAACAGGGCAAGGCCATCGTCGAACTTGCCGAGCAGGTTCGCGCTCGGATCGAAGCACAGCGACATATCGTCGCTATCCGGCTGAAGCTTGGCAAGGATGAAGGGGTAGCGGCGCGCATAGGCGGGCAGATAGATCGCCTCGTTGATCTTCATGTCCGCGCCGACGAAGGTGTTGACGCCTTCGTTGAGGCCAAACAGCGCGATCGGAAGCGGGCTTTCCCCGGCAGTGAACACGATCGGGAAGTTGCGCTGGGCATCGACGAACTCGTCAGAGGTCAGCGGGATTGCGTGGGTGACCGAGAGGTACTCGGCGCTTTCCAGCGTGCCAGCCTTCCAGTCGGCGTGATCGCGGCTGTTGAGCGGCAGAAGGTCCTTGTAGAACAACGGAAGTTGCGGTTGCGGCGCGCTGGCCATGACGAAGTCTCCGACAAACGGTAATGAATGATCCCCTCAGCGGAATAACCGTGTCGCCCCGCCGAAAGCGCGGCCCTTAAGGCTTTGCGCGGCGCTGCGCAAGCCATGCGGATCAGGCGACGGGCAAGCTTTGCAACAGTTTCCCCGGATTGAGCAGGCCCGTCGGGTCAAGTGCCTGCTTGACGGCCGCCATCACGGACAGCGCGACAGGATCGTGGAGGCGGGCAAGCTCTTCCACCTTCATCTGCCCGATTCCGTGTTCGGCGCTGATCGATCCGCCCCATTGGGTGACCAGATCATAGACCTGCGCGCTGACCGCCTTGCCATCTGTCTCCTCCCACACGCCGCGCTGTGCGCCTGCCGGGGCAAGGACGTGAAAATGGACATTGCCATCGCCAAGGTGCCCGAAGGCGACGGCGCGGGTGCCGGGGTGGGCGGCCTCGATCTGCGGCCCGGCAGCAAGGATGAATTCGGGCATCGTCTCGACCGGAACCGAGATATCGTGCTGCATCGCCGGGCCAAGGGCGCGTTCGGCAGCGGAAATCCCGTCACGCAAGGCCCAGAACGCTTCGGCCTGCGTCTCATTCGCGGCGATCACGGCATCGGCAATCAGACCCTGATCCAGTGCGTTTGCCAGCGCGGTTTCGAGCGCCTCGCGCAAGGCTGCGCTATCCAGCACGGGCGAGACGCATTCGATCAGGGCGTTCCATGCATGGCGTTCGGTCAGGGGCGCGCGGGCCGATGGTTGGTGCGCCAGCACGGATTGAAGGCAATGCGCGGGCACCACCTCGAAACCTTCGAGCGCATCGCCCATCGCCCGTTCCATCTGCCGCAAAACATCACGCGCTGCGATGATCCCGCCAAGTCCGACCCAGGCCGTGACGCGCCCGACAGGCGCAGGAAGCAGCCTGAGGCAGGCGGCCGTGACAATTCCCAATGTGCCTTCCGATCCGATCAGCAACTGTTTGAGATCAAAGCCGCGATTGTCCTTCTTGAGCGGAGCCATCAGGTCCAGCACCTCGCCGCTTGCCAGCACCGCTTCCAGCCCCAGCACCTGCGCGCGCATGGTGCCGTGGCGCAGTACCTGCGTGCCGCCCGCATTGGTGGAAATCAGCCCGCCGATGGTTGCGGAACCCTTGCCCCCCAGCGTCAGGGCAAAGCGCATCCCGGCGTGCTCGGCTGCCTCGTGCAGCGTCTGGAGAATGACCCCTGCCTCGCACACGACCTGACCTGCATCTGGTGTGAGGCTGCGGATGCGGTCCATGCGCCGCAGCGAGAGGATGATCGCGGTGCCCGTCTGGTCGGGGGTTGCTCCGCCTGCCATGCCGCTGTTGCCGCCCTGCGGCACGATCGGCACACTATGGGCTGCGCACAGTTTGACGAGTGCAGCGACTTCAGCCGTGGTTGCAGGCGAAGCGAGCGCCAGCGCCTGCCCGGTGTAACGCCCGCGCCAGTCGGTCAGCCAGGCCTCCATCCGCTCCGCATCGGTTGTGAGGCCCCGATCACCGAGCAGCGCACGCGCCTCCGAAAGGAAGGCTGCGCAGGCCCGAGCAGAAGGTGAGGGCGCAGTGAGAGGCAGAGCGGGGTGATTCATTGTTGCACCCATGCCACAGTGATGCGAGAAATTGCCAATGGTTTTGCCCGGCTGCCGACGGGCAGTTAAGCCATGGTTCAAGCGCGCCTGATAAGGCATCACGCGATCCGGCGGCGCAGGCCCAGCTTTTCTGCCGCCCGACCATTTCCCAGGAGGCCATCTCTTTACCGATGCATAGCCTGTTCGCCTTCGCAGCGCCGCTTGCGCTGATGCTGCCATTGGTGGCCGAAGCGGCGGACGTGGCCGCGGGGTCAGGGGTGCCCGGACAGGTGGCCCCGGCCTCCGCGCCGCAATGCGATGCTGCCGCCGCGCAGGATGATCCGCCGCTCGCCAATCCGCTGTCGGCAATGCGCCGTTCGTCGGTGGCCAACCAGGTGCGCATCGAACAGCGCGTTGTGGTGCGCATCGCGCCGGCCTCGCCTGCGGCCCGCCAGAACATGATGGCCGAACTGCCGCAACGCACGATCGCGCCCCGCTTTGAAGAGCGCGGCAAGGAAAAATGCGTCGCACTCGATGGCATCGCGGGCGTGCAAACCGGCAGCGGCAACCGGCTGGTGCTGTTCCTGCGAGACCGGCGGATGATCTCGGTCAACCTCGAAAAGACCTGCCGCGCCCGGGATTTCTATGCCGGCTTTTATGTCGAGAAGAACAAGGACGGGCGCCTTTGCATCGAGCGCGACAAGCTGCAATCGCGCACTGGTGCACGCTGCGAGGTTGAGGCCATGCGTCAGCTTGTCGAGGTCGATAGCTGAACGCAGGACGCGCCCCGCGCGATTCCTTGACTTTTGCGCGCATTTGCGGGAAAGGCGCGGCGGCCTGATGCGGTGCTATTGCGCGCCGGTGGGCGGTAATCCCGGCAGTAACCCTGCCCGCTATTCTCGGACAATACACAAAGCATGACCTTCGCCGATCTCGGCCTTTCGCCCGAATTGCTCAAAGCCGTTGAGGACGCGGGCTATTCAACGCCGACCGCAATTCAGGCGCAGGCGATCCCGACCGTGCTGATGATGCGGGACCTGATCGGTATTGCCCAGACCGGCACCGGCAAGAC
>JAGKSZ010000087.1 GCA_018991295.1 Porphyrobacter sp.
TTCGACCCGGAAACGGTCGACAGCTTCGAGTTGGGCTGGAAGGCCTCGCTGCTCGATAACCGCCTGAACATCAGCATCGCGGCCTTTATCGCGCAGTACAGGGACGTGCAGATCCCCGGCTCGGTCGGCTTCGATGCCAATGGCGACGGGGTGAACGAAAGCTTCATCGGCATCACCTCCAACGCGGCCGATGCCGATGTCAACGGCATCGAATTCGAAGGCCGGGCGCTGGTCGGCAAGGACTTTGCAGGCGATGGCAGCCGCTTCAGCATCAACTGGTCGCTGGGCGTGCTGGATGCCAAGTTCAACACCTTCATCGATGCCTTCGGGCGCGATGTGGCCAATCAGCGCGTGTTCCAGAACACGCCTGAAGTGACCGCGCACATGGGCTTCAACATGGGCCTGCCGATGGCGGGCGGGATGATGGACTTCATCGGCCTTGCTTCGCTGCGTTCGGATGCGAGCCAGTTCGAAGTGCCCAACCCTTTCCTCGATCAGGATGGCTTCGTGCTGGTCGATGCGAGCATCGTCTACACCACGGATGATGGCCGCTATTCGATCGGGCTGCACGGCAAGAACCTGTTCGACAAGGAATATATCGTCGCCGGTTACAACTTCACGGCTGGCGGCGTGGGCGGCGCGCCCTTCGTCTCGACGCTGGGCCGCGAAGGCACGCTGACCGGCTTCTACGGCGATCCGCGCCGCGTGTTCGTGACCGGCCAGATCAACTTCTGATCGGCAGCTCCCCAAGGGGCGGCGGCCTCTCGAATACACCGCCGCCCCTTTTCTCCCCCCTTCCCTTGAAGGGGCCGAGCGGGCATAGGCGCGTGCCATGCATGATATCCGCTTCATCCGCGAAAACCGGCAAGATTTCGACAAGGGCCTCGCTCGCCGGGGCCTCGATCCGCTCGCAGCGCAGTTGATCGCGCTTGACGAGGAACGCCGCGAGGCGGTGACCGCCGTGCAGATCGCACAGAGCCGCCGCAACGAGGCGAGCAAGCTGATCGGCGCGGCGATGGCCAAGGGTGACCGCGAAGGGGCCGAGGCGATCAAGGCCGAGGTTGCCGCGCTCAAAGACCAGATGCCCGCGCTGGAAGCCCGCGCCGATGAACTGGCGGGCAAGCTCAAGGCGGCGCTCGAAGTGATCCCCAACCTGCCGGGCGCCGATGTGCCCGATGGCGCTGGCGAGGAAGATAACCGGGTCGAGAGCGAATGGGGCGAAAGGCGCGCCTTCGATTTCGAGCCGAAGGAACACGCCGACATCGCGCCTGCGCTCGGCATGGATTTTGAAACCGGCACGCGGCTTTCGGGTGCGCGCTTCACCTTCCTGCGCGGGGGCATGGCAAGGCTCCACCGCGCGCTCGGCCAGTTCATGCTGGATGTGCAGACCGGCGAGCATGGCTATGCCGAATGCAACCCGCCGGTGCTGGTGGGCGATGATGCCATGTATGGCACGGACAAGCTGCCGAAGTTCAAGAACGATAGCTTCAAAACAGACGTGAGCAGCGAAGCTGCTGAATTCGTTCGTGACGTATACCGTCAGATCTTTGAAGATCGCGACAAGCTGCTGGCAGCCCTCGACGCAGACCCCGATTTTTATCGAAGCGGCAAGGAGCTCTTGAGCGAGGTTTTTTATAGCCATCGCTGGCTCATCCCCACTTCGGAAGTCTCCCTCACCGCCAGCGTCATGGGCGAGCTGCTCGATGAAGCCGCGCTCCCCATGCGCCTCACCGCGCTGACCCTGTGCTTCCGTTCCGAGGCAGGCGCGGCGGGGCGGGACACCCGCGGGTTCATCCGCCAGCACCAGTTCGAAAAGTGCGAGCTGGTCAGCATCGTGCGCCCGGAAGATTCCGAGGCCGAACACCAGCGCATGACCCGCGCCGCCGAGACGATCCTCGAACGCCTGAACCTGCCCTATCGCAAGCTGCTCCTTTGCACCGGCGACATGGGGTTCGGGGCGCGCAAGACCTATGACCTTGAAGTGTGGCTTCCGGGGCAAGGCGCTTACCGCGAAATCAGTTCGTGTTCGAACACCGGCGACTTTCAGGCCCGCCGCATGAACACCCGATACCGGGTGGCGGGCGAAAAGCGCACCGAGTTCGTCCATACCTTGAACGGCTCGGGCCTTGCGGTCGGGCGCACGCTGGTGGCGGTGATCGAGAATTACCAGAATGCCGATGGCAGCGTGACGGTGCCTGATGCGCTGCTGCCCTATATGGGCGGGATCAAGGTCATCACGCCTCAGTAACCACTCTCGTCATCCTGAACTTGTTTCAGGATCCATAGTGCCCCAAGCAATGCCCAGCAATGAAAGGACAAATGGATGCTGAAACAAGTTCAGCATGACGATGTTGTGGGTGAGGCATGAGAATCCTCCTCACCAATGACGACGGCATCAACGCCCCCGGCCTCAAGGTGCTGGAGGAAATCGCGCGCGAGTTTTCCGATGATATCTGGATCTGCGCGCCGTCAGAGGAACAATCAGGCGCAGGCCACTCGCTCACCCTGACCCGGCCCGTGCGCCTGCATCAGCATGGGGAGCGGCGCTTTGCGGTCTCGGGCACGCCGACTGACAGCGTGATGATGGCGCTGCGCACCGTCATGCCGGACGCGCCCGACATTATCCTGTCGGGCGTCAATCGCGGCGCGAACCTTGCCGATGACATCACCTATTCGGGCACTGTCTCTGCCGCCATCGAAGGCGCTCTGGCGGGCATCCGCTCGGTCGCCTTCAGTCAGGTCTATGCCCGCGAAGGCATGGGCGATGATGTGCCCTTCGGCGCGGCGCGGGAATGGGGGGCGAAGGTGCTCGCCAGGCTGATCGATGCACCGATGGCCGATCGCACGCTGATCAACGTCAACTTCCCCGCCATCCCTGCCGACGCGGTCAAGGGCATCCGCGTGGTGCGGCAGGGCTTCCACGATTATTCGCGCGGCACGATTGTCGAAGGGCGCGATCCGCGTGGCTATCGCTATTTCTGGTTCGGGCTCGATCAGATCGAACACACGCTTGACCATGGCACCGATCTGGAAGCGATCGAGGAAGGCTTTGTCGCGGTCACCCCGCTGCAGCTTGATCTCACCCACTATTCGACCATCGGCATCCTTGCCGACAGGTTTGCGCAATAGGCGGTCAGCTGCGGAACCACACGAACACCGCGCCCATGGCCGCCATGCCGAACAGGAAGTGGCCGGCATCGATCAGGAACAGGGCAAGGGGTTTGCGCAGATGAAGGTAGTTGATCCCGATGGCCGGGATCATCACCCCCAGCGCAAAGCCCACCGCCATCATCATCACCACAAAGGCGGGCGGATCGGTGCGGGCAACAAGGTGCCACAGCACCATCGCCACCAGCATTTCAAAGGCAAAGGTGAGCGCGAAGATCACGCCCATATTGCCTTCGCGCAGCCGCGTGTTGGAAAGCCCGGCCGCGCGCTGCCAGGGTTTGGCGAAGATCACACCGTACCACAACGCGCCAATGATGAAGAAGGCGGCGGTGCCGGTCAGAACCGGCCACAGGGCAAAATCACGCATCGGCTGGCCCTCCCCTGCGAACCTTAGATGACGTAGGCGAATTCTTCCTCGGCAGGTGTCGGCACGCGGCCGCGCATTTCCGCGTCAAGCTGCACCACGGTGCGGCTGGCGGTCTTGACGAAAAGGCCCGGCACCACGGCGTGGACCATGCAGGCAACCCCGCCCACCGCCATGCGCCAGCCGAAGCTGAAGGCGGTGCGGGCGTGCTGGCCATAGGTTTCCCCGATGGCGCGCGGGTGGTCGATGAAGAGCTTGGCGATCATGCTGTGTCAATGCCCGCAAGCGGCGCTTGCGGTCAAGCCTAGCGCGCGCGGCCCACACAGTGTAGGGGGCGCGCCGCGATGAACACCCCGACAATCCTCCCCGACCAGAAGAAAATCGGCATGGTCAGCCTCGGCTGCCCCAAGGCGCTGGTCGATTCCGAACGCATCCTCACCCGCCTGCGCGCCGATGGCTATGCCTTTGCCGAGGATTATGCGGGGGCCGATGTGGTGCTGGTCAACACCTGCGGCTTCCTCG
>JAGKSZ010000088.1 GCA_018991295.1 Porphyrobacter sp.
TCGACCACTATCTCGGCAAGGAAACGGTGCAGAACCTTCTGGCGCTGCGCTTTGCCAACATCATGTTCGAGCCCCTGTGGAATGCGGCCCACATCGACCATGTGCAGATCACCGTGGCAGAAACTGTCGGCCTTGAAGGGCGCGTGGCCTTTTACGACGATGCCGGCGCGATCCGCGACATGGTGCAGAACCACATGCTCCAGCTCCTCGCGCTGGTGGCGATGGAGCCGCCCGCCCATTTCGACGCGACCGCGGTGCGCGACGAGAAGGTGAAGGTGCTGCGCGCGCTGCGCCCCGTCGAAGCGGGCGAGACCGTCACCGGGCAGTATCGCGCCGGCGCGATCAACGGCGCGGCAGTCCCCGGTTATGACGAGGAGCTGGGCAAGCCGTCGGACACGGAAACCTTTGTCGCGATCAAGGCCCATGTCGATAACTGGCGCTGGAAGGGCGTGCCCTTTTACCTGCGCACCGGCAAGCGCATGCCCAAGCGCGTCACCGAAATCGTGATCCAGTTCGCCTGCGTGCCGCACAGCATTTTCGCAGGCAAGGGCGCGACCATGCAGCCCAACCGGCTGGTGATCGGCATCCAGCCGGAAGAAAACATCACCTTGTCGCTGATGGCCAAGGTGCCCGGATTGGACCGCGAGGGCATCCGCCTGCGTTCTGTCCCGCTCAATATCGCCATGCCCGATGCCTTTACCGGCGCGGTGCGGCGGATTGCCTATGAACGCCTGCTGCTCGATCTGATCGAGGGCGATCAGACCCTGTTCGTGCGGCGCGACGAGGTGGAGGCGCAGTGGGAATGGGTCGATGCGATCCGCGCAGGCTGGGAGGCGGAAGGCCTCACCCCCAAGACCTATACCGCCGGCAGCTGGGGCCCATCTGCGGCCATCGCCCTTGCCGAGCGTGATGGAGTGACATGGCATGAGTAAGCCCCTTCACGATACCCTGCACAAGGTGACGCAGCGGGTGATCGAACGCTCGCGGCCGACCCGCAGCGCCTATCTCGATCTGATCGCCCGCGCAGGCGAGAGCATGGGCGATCGCAGTTCCGTATCCTGTTCCAACCTTGCCCACGTCTATGCCGGCATGGGCGAGGACAAGGCGGCGATGGTGGCTGGCCGGGGCCCGAATATCGGGATCGTCACCGCCTATAATGATATGCTGTCGGCCCATGCGCCCTATTACCGCTATCCCGAACGCCTGAAGGTCTATGCCCGCGAAGTCGGCGCGACCGCGCAGGTTGCCGGCGGCACGCCTGCGATGTGCGACGGGGTGACGCAGGGCGAGGTCGGCATGGAGCTGTCGCTGTTCAGCCGCGATGTCATCGCCCTGTCAGCCGCGGTCGCTTTCAGCCATGCGGTCTATGATGGCGCGCTGATGCTCGGCATCTGTGACAAGATCGTGCCGGGGCTGTTGATGGGCGCGCTCCGGTTCGGGCACCTGCCGATGATCTTCGTGCCCTCCGGCCCGATGCCCACCGGCATCCCCAACAAGGAAAAGCAGCGCGTCCGCCAGCTTTACGCCGAAGGCAAGGCCACCCGCGCCGAATTGCTGGCGAGCGAGATGGCGAGTTACCATTCGCAAGGCACCTGCACCTTCTTCGGCACGGCCAATTCCAACCAGATGATGATGGAGATGATGGGGCTGCATGTGCCCGGCAGCGCCTTCATCCAGCCCGGCACCAAGCTGCGGCAGGCGCTTGACCGTGAGGCGGTGCACCGCGTTGCCGCGATCAGCCGCAAGGGCGATGATTACCGCCCGCTCGGCCTTGTGGTAGACGAAAAGGCGGTGGTGAACGCGGCTGTCGGCCTGCTTGCCACCGGCGGATCGACCAACCACGCGATCCACCTGCCCGCGATGGCGCGGGCGGCGGGCATTATCTTCGACTGGAACGACCTTTCCGACCTGTCCCACGCCGTGCCGCTGATTGCGCAGGTCTATCCCAATGGCGCAGGCGATGTGAACAATTTCCACGACGCGGGCGGCATGGGCTTCGTGATTGGGGAACTGCTGGAAGCAGGCCTTGCCCATCCCGACATCCTCACCGTCGGGCGCGCCGGCTTTGCCGAATATGCGCGCGAGCCGGGGCTTGAGGGCGATGATCTGGTGTGGCGCGACGTCGGACCTTCGGGCGATGATACGATGCTGCGTCCTGTCAGCAATCCGTTCAAACCCGATGGCGGGATGCGCCTGCTCGAAGGCAATCTGGGCCGCGCCTGTTTCAAGACTTCGGCAGTGGACGAGGCGCGCTGGACCGTGGAAGCCCCGGCCCGCGTATTCGAGGATCAGGCCGCCGTCACTGCCGCCTTCAAGGCGGGCGAGCTGGACCGCGATGTGGTGGTCGTCGTCCGCTTTCAGGGCCCGCGTGCCAACGGGATGCCCGAACTCCACAAGCTCACCCCGCCGCTGGGCGTGCTTCAGGATCGCGGGTTCAAGGTCGCGCTGGTCACCGATGGCCGCATGTCGGGGGCAAGCGGCAAGGTGCCCGCTGCGATCCACTGCACCCCCGAGGCACTTGGCGGCGGCCCGCTCGCACGCTTGCGCGATGGCGACATCGTGCGGGTCTGTGCGGTAACGGGCGCACTCAGCACCGCCGCTGACCTGTCAGCCCGCGAACCCGTCCCCGATCCGCGCCCCGCAATCGGCACGGGCCGCGAATTGTTCGGCATGATGCGCCGCTTTGCCGATGGGGCCGAACAGGGCGCTTCCGCGATGCTGGCAACGGGAGGAATGTAATGAATATCGACGCCATCATGCGCGTGAGCCCGGTGATCCCGGTGATCGTGATCGAGGATGAAGCCCATGCCGTCCCGCTGGCAGAGGCGCTGGTGGCAGGCGGATTGCGGGTGCTGGAAGTCACCTTGCGCACCCCTGCCGCGCTGGGCGCGATCCGGGCGATGAAGCAGGTGCCCGGCGCGATTGTCGGCGCGGGCACGGTCACCAACCCGGCCGATCTGGACGCGGCGCTTGAAGCGGGGAGCGAGTTCATCGTCTCGCCCGGCCTGACCGAGCCGCTGGGCAAGGCAGCGGTGGCAGCGGGCGTGCCGTTCCTGCCCGGCATCGCCAATGCGGGCGATATCATGCGCGGACTGGACCTCGGCCTTGACCGCTTCAAGTTCTTCCCGGCGATGGCGGCAGGCGGACTTCCGGCGCTCAAGGCGCTGGCCGCGCCCTTCGGCCATGTGCGCTTCTGCCCCACCGGCGGCATCAGCCTTGAAAACGCGCCCGAATGGCTCGCCTTCGACCCCGTCCTGTGCGTCGGCGGCAGCTGGGTCTCCCCCAAGGGCGCACCGGACAAGGCGGTGGTGGAGGCGCTGGCGAAAGAGGCTTTCGCGCTGCGCTAGCCTCATCAACCGTTCGCCCTGAGCCTGTCGGAAGCGAAGCTGAACCGGAGGTTCAACGGCCGTTCTTCTTTCAGTCCTGACAGAAGAAGAAAGTGCGGTGCTTCGACAAGCTCAGCACGAACGGATTATTTTGCCTTCGCCAGCAGCCAGCCGAAAATCTCGGGCAGGCGCGCCGCCCAGGCGTTTTCCTCATGCTCGGCGCCTTCATAGACACGGCTTTCCCAATCCCGGCCCTTCTTCCAGCCGGCCGCATCAAAGCGCGCATCCACGACCTGCTGATAGGGCGCATAATACTGATCGAGCGTGGCGGTGCCGTGGTCCATCCACACCCGCCGCCCATCGGGCTGAGCCAGCCTTGCGGCAAACCACGCATCCCACAGCTGCCGCACCCCGCTATCCTCGCCCGCCACGGCGCGCGGATCGACCGCAGGCCAGTGCGACGATACGCAGCCTGCGCGGCCGAAGACCTGCGGCTTTTCGAGGAAGGCATAGCAGCTCATCAGCCCGCCCATGCTCGATCCGACAATCGCGGCATCATCGCGCCCCGGACGGGTGCGGAAACGGTTGTCGATCCAGAACTTGAACGGCCCGGCGATCCAGTCGAGATAGCGCGCCGACAGGATTTCGCCGCCTGCGGCTGCGTCCATCTGGGCACGCACCGCAGGCGGCGCGGCGTCATAGGCGCTGCGGGGGAGATATTGGCGATAGCGATCCTGCCCCGGCGCCCAGATGCCAACGATGATGTGCGGCTCCACCTTGCCGGACTTGACCGCCGCGAGCATCGCCTTGTCAGCCGCCCAGATCTTGTTGAAATTGCTGTTCTTCACATC
>JAGKSZ010000089.1 GCA_018991295.1 Porphyrobacter sp.
GTCCCGAAGCGAAGGCGGCCATGGATGAGGGCTTTGCGATCTGGGCGAACCCCTCCAGCCCCCACGCCGAGGGCCGCCGCGCCCGCGCCGCGCTGGAGGACGCTCGCGAGCGGGTGAAGCGGGCGTTGGGGTGGAGCGGGGAGCTGATCTTCACCTCCGGCGCGAGCGAGGCTTTGTGGATCGCGCTTAACCGCGCCAAGGTGACGCGCCGGATCGTCAGCGCGGTGGAGCATGACGCAGTGTTCCGGGCGGCGCCGGATGCCGAGGTGATCGCCCTCGGGCAAGGCCCTTTGGTGGGATCGGACAATCTCGCCAAGTCTCTGGAAGGAGGCGACAGCCCCTTGGTCGCCATCCAGCATGTGAATTCGGAAACCGGGGTGATGCAACCGCTGTTCGAGTATGCGCCGATTGTGCGCGAAGCTGGCGGACTGCTGCTGGCCGACTGCTCCCAGAGCGCAGGAAAGCACGAACTGCCCGACGCCGATTTGGTCGTCATCTCGGCTCACAAGTTCGGAGGACCGATCGGGATCGGCGCATTGCTGGTGCGCGATTTCGGTATGCTCGAACCAATTGGCGGTCACGAACGGGGCTACCGACAGGGAACCGAGAGCCTTCCCACCGCCCTCGGCATGGCAGCCGCGCTGGAACAATGGCCATCGGAAGGCTCCGAAGCATTCGTCGAGGTTGGCGACAAATTCATCGAGCTGAATGATCTGGTATGGGAAGCCGGGGGTCAGGTGGTTGACGGCGAAGGCATGACCTCGATGTTCATCGGTTCTATTGCCCACCCCACCATGAGCGCGCAGGCGCTGCTGATCCGGCTCGATGCCATGGGCTTTGCCGTGTCGGCGGGGAGCGCCTGTTCTTCGGGCACCTTGAAGAAAAGCCGGGTGCTCGATGCCTTTGGCGTTCCGGATGATGTCGCTGCCCGCACGATCCGGGTGAGTTTGGGGTGGTCGACCACGCCCGAGGAGCTGGAGCGCTTCAGCGAGGCTTGGGCTTCGTTATGCTGATATCCTCCCCCGTCCCGGGCTTGACCCGGGACCCAGCTTTCTTGATCCGAGGAGCGCAAGTCGCTGGGCCCCGGGTCAAGCCCGGGGCGGGGAAGGCCCCATGATCTACCTCGATTACCAGGCCACCACGCCCCTCGCCCCCCAAGCGCGTGAGGCGATGCTGCGCTGGCTGGGCGGGCCGGACAGTGACACTTTCGGCAACCCGCACTCGTCCCACCGCATGGGCCGCATGGCCGCTGCCGCCATCGAGGCCGCGCGCGAGAATGTCGCGGCGCTGATGCCGCCGGGTGGGCGGGTGATCTTCACCTCGGGCGCGACCGAGGCGCTCAACATGGTGCTGCTGGGGACGAGCGGCGATGTCATCACTTTTGCCACCGAACACGCCGCCGTGCTCGATTGCGCAAAGGCGGTGGAAGCACAGGGGCGGCGCTTTACCGTGCTCCCGGTGCTGGCAGATGGCCGGGCGGACCTTGAGGCGCTTGCCGCCGCGCTCACCCCGCAGACGGGCCTTGTGGCGATGATGGCGGTCAATAACGAGATCGGGGTGGTAAACCCGCTTGCCGAGGCGATTGCGTTGGCGCGGCAGGTGGGGGCCAGAGTGCTGGTCGATGCCGTGCAGGCCTTCGGCAGGTTGCCCCCAGACCCCCGCAGCCCCCCCTCCAGCCCCCTCTCCGACCCCGACTTCGTGGCGGTTTCCGGCCACAAGATTCACGGGCCCAAGGGAATCGGGGCCTTGTGGATGGCTGAGGGCGCGGCAATCCAGCCCCTTGTTCATGGCGGCGGACAGGAGGCCAGCCTGCGCTCAGGCACCCTCTCGCCTGCCCTTTGCGCAGGGTTCGGGGCGGCCTCGCGCCTCGCTTTGGCGGAGAGGGAGCAGCAAATGTTTCACGTGAAACATTTGTGGAACATCGCGCGGGCGGCCTTTGCCGATTGGCATCTGAACGGCAGCGCGGAACATCGCTGGCACGGCAATCTCAGCCTGCGGCGCGATGGTCTCGACGTTGCCCGGTTGATGAGCGATTGCCGCCAGATCATGTTTTCGGCCGGGTCAGCCTGCGCCAGCGGATCGGGCCGGCCCAGCCACGTGCTGCGCGCCATCGGGCTGTCGGACAGCCAAGCAAAGTCCTCTATCCGCATCGGTTTCGGACGCTATACGAGCGCGGCAGAGATTGAATCCGCTGCCGCCACGATCAATGCAGCCGCGAAGGAACAGGGCCTGTGAGCATCACCATCACCTTCATCGACCAGAGCGGCAAACGCGTTGAAACTGCTGCGGAAACTGGCGATAATCTGCTGCGCGCAGGACAGGCTGCGGGCCTGCCGCTCGAAGGCACCTGCGAAGGGCAGATGGCGTGTTCCACCTGTCACGTGATCGTCGCGCCCGAATGGTTCGACCGCCTGCCGCCCGCCGCCGAGGAGGAGGAGGACATGCTCGATTTCGCAGCGGGCGCGCGGCGCACCAGCCGCCTGTCGTGCCAGATCGAACTGACCGCCGATCTCGACGGTCTCACGGTCACCATCCCCGCCACCAGCGCCGATGCGCGGCGGATGTAAGCGGCGTCAACCCTGTGGAAACCCCTCTCCCGCGTGCGCGCGGGGATTGCTAGACGGGGCAAATGTCCGCTCCCACCACCACCGACGAACCGGATGACGGCTTCGATGCCATCGTCGATGCGCCCTTCGATGCTGCGCTGTCCGAGCGTTATCTGGTCTATGCCCTTTCGACCATCACCGCCCGCAGCCTGCCCGATCTGCGCGATGGGCTGAAGCCGGTGCACCGCCGCCTGCTGTGGGCGATGCGGCAGTTGAAGCTCAACCCGACCGACGCTTTCAAGAAATCCGCCCGTGTGGTGGGCGATGTGATCGGCAAGTATCACCCGCATGGCGATGCCTCGGTCTACGATGCGATGGTGCGCCTCGCGCAGGATTTTGCCCTGCGTTATCCGCTGGTTGAGGGGCAGGGTAACTTCGGCAATGTCGATGGCGATAACGCCGCTGCCTATCGCTACACCGAAGCGCGCCTGACCCGCACGGCGCTGGAACTGATGGCGGGGCTGGACGAGGGCACGGTCGATTTCCTGCCCACCTACAACGGCGAGGAAATCGAGCCGGAGATCTTTCCCGGCCTGTTCCCCAACCTGCTGGCCAATGGCGCAAGCGGGATTGCGGTGGGCATGGCGACCTCCATTCCCAGCCACAATGTCGCAGAAATCATCGATGCGACGCTGGCGCTGATCGACAACCCTTCTGTCACCCATGAAGAGCTGATGACGCTGTTCAAGGGCCCCGATTTCGCCACCGGCGGGCAGGTGGTCGATAGCCCGGCGATCATCAGCGAGGCCTATCGCACCGGGCGCGGCGCGTTCCGGCTGCGCGGGCGCTTTCACGCACCCGAGGCAGGCGATGCCGCTGATATTGCAGCGGGAATTGAGCGGCTTGGCGGCGGCCAGTGGCAGCTGGTGATCTCGGAAATTCCTTACCAGGTCCCCAAGTCCAAGCTGATCGAACAGATCGCCCAGCTGATTGCCGACCGCAAATTGCCGATCCTCGAAGACGTGCGCGATGAAAGCGACACCGCGATCCGCATCGTGCTGGTGCCCAAGAGCCGCAATGTCGATCCGGAACTGCTGAAGCAAAGCCTGTTCAAGCTCACCGATCTTGAAACCCGCTTCAGCCTCAATCTGAACGTGCTCGATGCGCGGCCCGGTTTCGGGCGCACGCCGATGGTGATGGGGCTGAAGGAGCTGCTGGAAAGCTGGACCTTTGCCCAGATCGATATCCTCCAGCGCCGCGCCCGGCACCGGCTGGATCAGATCGAAAAGCGCCTTGAACTGGTGCGCGGCTACATCATCGCTTTCCTGAACCTTGACCGGGTGATCGAAATCATCCGCACCGAGGATGAGCCCAAGCCTGTCATGATGGCCGAGTTTGACCTCACCGACAGGCAGGCCGAAGCGATCCTCAACATGCGCCTGCGGTCCTTGCGCAAGCTTGAGGAAATGCAGCTCAGGAAGGAAATGGATGAGCTGCTGGCCGAGCAGGATGATCTCAACAAACTGCTGGAAAGCCCGGCAAAACAGCGCACCCGCCTGAAGCGCGATCTGCGCAACCTTCGCAAGGATTACGCCGAGGACACTCTGCTGGGGCGCCGCCGCACGCTGATTGCCGAGGCGGCGGCAACGGTCGAATTCAGCATGGATGCGATGATCGAGAAGGCGCCCGTTACGGTGATCCTCAGCCAGAAGGGCTGGATCAGGGCGGCCAGCGGTCACGTGCCGCTGGATCAGGAATTCAAGTACAAGGAAGGCGATGGCCTTGCCTTCATCCTCCATGCGCAAACCACCGACAAGCTGCTGCTCGCTGCCTCCGACGGACGGTTCTTTACGCTGGGCTGCGACAAGCTGCCGGGCGCGCGCGGCTTTGGTGAGCCGGTGCGCACCATGATCGACCTTGAAACCGAGTCCAGCGTCAGCGCGATGATGGTGCACCGGCCCGGTGGCCGCCTGCTGCTCGCCTCAAGCCACGGCAAGGGTTTCGTGGCGGAAATGAATGAATTGCTGGCCGAAACCCGAAAGGGCCGTCAGGTGGTCAACCTCAAGGATGGCGCAAAGCTGGCGGTGATCCGCCCGATTGCCGAGGCCCATGATCATGTTGCGGTGGTGGGCGACAACCGCAAGCTGGTGGTCTTCAATCTCGAAGAACTGCCTGTCATGGCCCGCGGACAGGGCGTGCAGCTGCAACGCTACCGCGACGGCGGAATGTCCGATGCGACCACTTTCGTGCTGGCCGATGGCCTGAGCTGGCAAATGGGCGGCTCGGGCGAACGCACCCGCACGGAAACGGAAATCCGCATGTGGAAGGTGGCGCGCGGCGCAGCCGGGCGGATGCCGCCGCAGGGCTTCCCCAAATCGGGCAAATTCGGCTGACCGCCAACCGAGCAGAAAAAGGGCTGCGCAAGCATCATGCCCGCGCAGCCCCTTGCGACCCGGCCCGGGGTTGTCAGCGCAGCCCGCCGCTGCCCGCAGCAGGCTTGCCCGATGCGGCGCTGGCGATCTGATCGGCGCTGTAGAGCACGGTCAGTTGACCTTGCGGGTTTACGGCAAAGTGTTCCTTTTTCAGTTGCAGCACGCCCTGTTCAGCCTTGAGCAGGATGGTGTCAGCGGCAAGGTCCACCGTCTCCAGAGTGCCCACTGCACGGCCGCCTGCGGACACCACCTGCGCGCCCTGCACCAGCTTGGCATCACGCTCGGCATTGGCCTCGGCAATGCGGCTGTCCATCATCGTGTCGACCTGATCCTTGGTGGCGTTGACGCTTTTGCCCTTGTCGCCATCGAACACCATGTTCACCGGGACAGGGGCCTTGTGCTTGCCGGTGTCGATCACCACCACCTGATCATTGACTTCGGTGACCGTGCCAACCGTGTTGCCATCATTGCCGTAGATCGTGGCGCCAATATCCTGCGCAAAGGCGGCGGGCGTGACGGTAAGGGCACCGGCAAGCAGCGCCAGCTTGAGGGTTTTCATCATTTGGCTCCCTATTTCCAATAACCGGTGCGTGCCGAAAGGGGCGGCACGTCCGGCGGGGGGTGCGGGCGCAAGCGGATCGCAAGGGCGATACCGCGGCGAGTGGGCCCAAGGGCCCGAAAAGGGGGTGACCCGCGAGAGGAGTCCTAACCCCTGCCGTCAGCCTGCGACAATGGCTGCGGGGGGGCGGCGGGCGGCATCCGTCGCGGATTTGGCCCTGTTAACGCCGAGGCGTGCCGATCACGGGGCGGCGCGCGAAAGCTCGTCTGCGAGGATTTCTTCAATGCGGGCGGCATCAGGGAAGCCTTCGGCTACCCAGCGCGCTTCGACCGCCTGAAGCAGCCGCGCCACGGCAGGCCCGGCGGTAACCCCGCGTGCGACAATCGCGCCGCCTTTCAAAGGGAAGGCAGGTGCGCTCCAGCCCTGCAAGCTGCGCGCATCTGCGCCCGCCAGCAGCAGGCGATCAGTGGCGACGGGGGGTGTCAGGCGATATGCGAGCGCAAGGGGGCTGGCGGCATCATCCGAATGGCGCTCGGCAGCGGCGATCAGCCGGGCGCGCTGTGCCTTGGATAGCCGGAGCCGTGCTGCGACCGTTTCGGCAACCTCCGGCATCGGCGGCAGCAGCGCGGCAAGGCGGCGCACGGGATCGGGCGCAATGCCCTGTTCGCGCTCGGCCGCAACCAGCCGGGCGAGCGCGGCAACCTGCGGCGGGCAGGCCTCGGGCAGGATCACGGGCAAGACACCGCGCGCCCGCATCCGGGCGATGGTGGCATCCGGATCGGGCAGGGCGAGCAGCGCCAGCAGTTCGGCGGCAATCCGTTCACGGCTGAGGCCTTTCAGCGTGTGCGCAAGCTCGGCGCAGGCGTCCTCCGCGACGTCGTCCAGCGCGGCGCCGAAGCGGGTCTGGAAGCGGAAATAGCGCAGGATGCGCAGGTGATCCTCGGCAATCCGCTGGCGGGCATCGCCAATGAACCGCACCCGGCCCGCCGCAAGATCATCGCGCCCGCCGAAGTAGTCTTCGACCTCCAGTGTCTCGGGGTGGGCATAGAGCGCGTTGATCGTGAAATCCCGCCGCGCGGCATCCTCTGGCCAGTCTGACGCGAAGGCAATGGTCGCCCGCCTGCCATCGGTGGCGACATCGCGGCGCAGCGTGGTCACTTCAACCGGCCCATCCTTGAGGATCGCGGTTATCGTGCCATGTTCGATGCCGGTGGGCACAGTGCGGATCCCGGCGCGGCCGCAGCGGGCGATAACATCGGCCGGAAGCAGCTTTGTCGCGCAATCGACATCGTTGACCGCCACACCCAGCAAGCCATCGCGCACCGCGCCGCCGACCCAGCGGATGTTCTGCGCCCCCAGCGCTGCGGTGAGCGCCCTGAGGCCCTCGCGCTTCGTCCATTCCGCATCGCGCAGATCATGCAGCATCGAACAAGGCCTCCCGGCTGATCCGCCGCGACAGATTGGCGATGATCGCAGCTGTCACGCCCCAGATGCGGAAGCCCTGCCATTCCAGTTCGAGATAGCGGCGGTTGGCCCCGCGCCAGAACACCTCGTTGCTGGTCCAGCTGGCCGGATCGAGCAGCAGGCTGAGCGGTGCTTCAAACCACGCCTCGACCTCCTGCGGGTTGGGCGTGAGGGCAAGGCCGGGCGGAACCACGCCGACCACCGGGGTCACCAGAAAGCCGGTGCCGGTGTGATAGACATCGCTGGCGCCGATCACCTCGACGGCGGTGCGCGGCAGGGCGAGTTCTTCCTCGGCCTCGCGCAGGGCAGCGGTGATGGCATCCTCGCCCGGATCGATCTTGCCGCCGGGAAAGGCGACCTGTCCCGGATGATCGCGCATCGCGCGGGGCCGCTGGGTGAGGATCACCTGCGGATCATGCGGCACATCGGTGATCGCGATCAGCACGGCGGCAGGCGTAGCACGGCCATCACGAGCGAAATGCGCATCGCTCAGCAGATCGGGAATGTCGCGCGCGTGGCCGGCTGCAAAGGCACGGGCGAGGGGGGCTGCAAGGCTCATGGCAGCAGGCTGAAGCTGGCGCCGCAGCTGGTGACCTGCCAGCCATTATCCTGTGCCCCTTCGGCCAGCGCGATCTGTGCAAGCTGCGTCCAGGTGGAACGGTTGAGCCGCGCCTCGCACCCGCGCCGCACTTGCAGGTAGAGCGCCGGTTCCTCGGTGGTGCCGGCTGCGCGCAAGGCATGGTCCGGCCCGGCAATGACCAGATCATCGGTGTTGAGCCGGAACGCCAGCCCATCATCGGCGCGCACGCAATCGGTGGCGATGAAGGCGGCGTCCTCAACCTCGATGCTGAGCTTTTCGAAGGGGGTGACCAGCCAGTGGTGCCCGGCATCGTCACGCATCAGCAGGCCTGCAAAGGCGCGCACCATCGCCTCGCGCCGGATCGGACCGCCTTCGTGGAACCAGGTGCCGTCAGCCGCGATCACCATGTGGCTTTCACCGATCACCTGCGGCGACCAGCTTTCCACTGGGGGAAGCTTGCGCTCCGCCACCAGCGCCGCGATCTCGGCAAGGGTCAGTCCGGCAAGGTGCGGAGGCGGTTCATAGGGCATGGCAAGACGGGGATGGCAGATGGCGCGTGCAAGGTGAAGGGGTCAAAAGCCCTTATTCTTGACGCAGGTCACCCTTCCCACGGCCCCAGCATGCCTTCGGCCGGCATGGCGGCGAGTGCATGGCCGCGGGCGAGCAGGCGATCCTGTTCGTAAGGTCCGGGGCAACGCCATCCGCCGGTAAAGGCGGCCGAAAAGCCCCAGCGTCCGTAATAGGCCGCGTCTCCGATCAGGACTTGCGGCAGGGCCTGTCCTCCCGAAGCGGCGAGCCGCGCATCCTCGGCGATCATCGCGCTCATCAGCCCCACGCCGAAGCCTTCGCCCTGCCGTTCCGGCACCACCGCCACCGGGCCAACCATCACCAGCGGGACCTGTCCCTGCTTCGTCTGGAGGCCGATCGGCCAGCACTGGATGGTGCCGACCAGCATTTCATTCTCGTCGAGTGCGGCAAGGCTGAGGCCCGGCAGCCAGTCCATCCCCTCGCGGATGCGGTAGGCGGTGCGCGCATGGCGATCCGGCCCGAAGGCGCGATCGAGCACTTCCTCGATCATCGCCGGGTCGACCGCTTCAAGCGGGATCAGGGTTGCTGTTGCCGCTGCGCTCATTTCGCGGTGAGCTTGAGCAGCCGTGCGCCCTTGCCGTCCTCGGCCACCCACAGCGCCCCGTCAGGCCCCTGGGCGAGGCTGCGCAGGCGCTTGTCGAATTCGTGCCGGGTGACTTCACGTGCGGCCTCGCCCTCGATCGCCACATCGACGATCGCCTGGCTACCAAGGCCCGCCATCAGCGCATGGCCTTTCCAGGCGGGGAACATATCGCCGGTGTAGAACAGCATGTCGCCCGGCGCGATCACCGGGGTCCAGCTGAGCGCGGGCTGGGCAAAGCCATCATCAGCGGCGTGATCGGGGATGTTGTCCCCGTTGTAATGATCGCCGTTGGAGCGCACCGGCCAGCCATAATTGGCGCCCGCCTTGACAAGGTTGAGCTCATCGCCGCCGGCCGGGCCATGTTCGACCTCCCACAGGCGCCCTTTCGCATCCCAACCGATACCGAGGATATTGCGGTGGCCCCATGACCAGATTTCCGCGCTTACCCCGCCTTGCGCGGCCAGCGGATTGCCTGCCGCGGGCGTGCCATCAAGGTTGAGGCGCACGATCTTGCCGAGGGTGACGGTGGTATCCTGTGCGGGCTGCATCTTCTGGCGCTCGCCGCTGGCAATGAACAGGTACTTGCCATCGGGCGAGAAGGTGATGCGGTGCGAATAGTGGCCGCGGCCCGTGACCTTTGGGGTCTGTCGCCAGATCACCGAGAATTCCTTGATCCGGCACCCTGTGATCTCGGCGCAGACGAGAATGCCGCGCCCCACCGCCGCGCCGCGCGTGTCGTTCTGCCCGGCCTCGGCCCAGCTGAGATAGATCGTGCGCCCGTCGAGCGGCTGGCCGGCCTCGCCCGGCAGGAAGGCGACATCGCCCAAGCCGCCCTGGCCGCCGTAATCGACCTGCGGCACGCCCGCGACGGTGGCGATGGTGCCGCTGGCGGTGTCCATCACCTTGAGCGTGCCCGCCTTCTCGGTGACGAACAGGGTCTGGGTGCCGGGCGCGAAGCGGATCGCCCAGGGTTCCTCGAACTCGCCCATGGGGGCGACGGCGAAACCGCCGCCGGCGGCGGCAGGCGCGCTGTCCCCGTCATTGGCGGAGGCGCAGCTTGCCAGAAGCACCGGAGCGAGCGAGAAGGCGATCAGCGAACGGGATTTTGTGGTCATGCTCGGGGTAACTCACAAACTGGCTTTCGGTGCCGAGGACCTGTGCATCGGCGTCGATGAAGCGGGACGGGGTCCACTGGCCGGACCGGTGGTGGCCGCGGCAGTGGTGCTGGGCGAGGAGATACCGCCGGGACTCGATGATTCCAAGCGGCTTTCCGCGCGCCAGCGCGCCGGGCTCGACAGCGCGATCAAAAGTAGCTGCTGCTGGGCGGTGGGAATCGCCGAGCCGGACGAGATCGACCGCATCAACATCCTCAACGCGACCATGCTGGCGATGACCCGCGCGGTCGCCGCGCTCGCCGAGGCGATCGCGGCGGAGCACGAATACGGCCCGCGCGTCTCCGATGCGGTGGATGCGACCCATCACGCGATGGGCGAGCTCCAGAAGGCGACGCTCGAGCACGTCTTCGCCATGCGCGCGATCCTGCGCCCCGACCAGCAGGCGCGCTTCGATGCGGTGGTCGAGAAGAGCCTCGCGCAACCGGCCCGGTGAACGACGCGCCATCCGATGCCGTGCTGGTGCGCGGGGCGCTGGCGGGCGACCGCCAGGGCCTCTCCGCCCCCCTCCCCGCCCCGCTCGCGGCCCCTCCCCCGGACACCGGCCTGCCCGGGGAGGACCGCGGCCCTCCCCCCGCCCGCCGGGGCCACCGGGTCCGTGCCCCCCGCCCCCCCCCCCCCCCCGGCCCCCCCGGCCCCCC
>JAGKSZ010000090.1 GCA_018991295.1 Porphyrobacter sp.
CGAAAAGTTCGGGATGTTCCTCCCGACCGATCCCGCCAAGCGCGCCGAAGTGTTGAGCTGGGTGTTCTGGCAGGTGGCGAGTGGCCCGTTCATCGGCGGCGGCCTCGGCCATTTCTACGCCTATGCGCCGGAAAAGTATGAATACCCGATCAACCGCTATGCAATGGAAACCAAGCGCATTTTCGATGTCGCAGACAAGCGGCTGGCGGAAAACCGCTTTCTTGGCGGCGATGAATATTCTCTCGCAGACATCGCCAATTTCCCCTGGCTTGCACCCTTCACCACCGGCACGATCTACAATGATGCCAAGACCTTCCTGAGCATCGACGAATATCAGCACGTAGGCCGCTGGGTGAAGGAAATCGCCGCGCGCCCGGCGGTAAAGCGCGGGCGCATCGTCAACAAGGTGTGGGGCGATGAAGACACCCAGCTTCGCGAGCGCCACTCAGCCACCGATTTTGCAGGCAAGCGGCTCGACTAGGCTGAAGCAGGATTTGCGAAAAAGCGGGCAAAGCGGTGCTTTCACCCACTTCACAACCCTGTTTCAGCCGCTATAGAGCGCGGCTCTTGCTGGGGCGTAGCCAAGCGGTAAGGCAGCGGTTTTTGGTACCGCCATGCGAAGGTTCGAATCCTTCCGCCCCAGCCAGTTTGCTTTAAGCGATGGAATTGAACAGGATTCTGCAGGCGGCGTCGCAGAGTTCCAGCTGTCCTTAGCAACTGCCCCAATCAGCTGCCCTGCGGAAGGTAGGCCTCACCAAGAAGCTGGACCACGCTCGTGGGCGGTCTGCGGCGATGACCGCTTGTGGTGAGAGACTTGCGATAAATTTGCGGACACAGGTTGCCGCCAACGGGCTGGACCATGAAACGGCTGCCGCTATCTTCGTCGAGGAGAGACGCGCCTATCATCGTCAACGCGGGCATTGTGCGAACAGCTGTCGAAATGTTGAGCAGCGTTTTCTCGGAAAAATACGGTCATCGCCAACTCGTGAGCGCCACCGCCGCCGCAGTCCCGAGCCCCATCACAACCATCGCGGAAGCTGAAAGCAGGAACACGCTCTCAGCCGCAGCGCCCGGTCCGAGAACCAGCGAGCCGCCGGCAACGATAATCCCGAACCGCGCCGCTTGTGCAAGAATGACGCCGCCCATGCGCCCTGCCCCCTGCGCGGCGAAATAGAGGCACAGGCCAAGACCGAAGAACCCGAACCCATAGCCCGCGATCCCCAGATAGGCATAAGCCGCCTCCCGCACTGGCTCGGCGTTCGTAAACAAATCGGCCCACAGACCGGGCATCCAGGCCATCACGAAGCCGATCAGGGCTAGCACCGCAAAGGCTATCCCGCCCGATGTCCACGCGACTTTGCGGGCTCGCGCAAGGTTGCCCGCCCCCAGCGCGGTTCCGACCATCGGCACCGAGGCGACCCCGACCGAGAAAGCGATGGGGATAAGCAGGAACTCCAGCCTCACCCCGATCCCGTACCCCGCCAAGGCTTCCGGCCCCACTTCCGCAACGAGCCGGGTCAGCACCAGCACCGAGCCGACTGAGAACAGCGGGGAGAGCATGGCGATGCACCCCACCCGCAGGAGGGCCGCGAAATGGGAAGACTTGATTGCGCTCGCATCAAACCTCAGGCCAACCGCAGTGCGGCTTGATCCCAAATAGCCAAGCAGGAACAGCGCCGCCGTCCAGAAGGCCGCCACTTGGCCCAAGGCCACACCTGCCATCCCCAGCCTCGGCAACGGCCCTATGCCAAGGCCGAAGGCCCCGCCCACTGCCACCTGCAACAGCCCAGCGACAAGCAGCGTCGCTGCAGGCACGCCCATATTCCCCGATCCGCGCAGGATCGAGGACAGCGTATTGGCCAGCCAGATGCCGGGGATCGCCAAAGCCGCAACATTCGAGAAGGCGAGCGCCTGATCCAGCACAGCCCCGCTCCCGCCGAGGGCGCTGAAGATCGGCTCTCCCAGGCCACGAACCAGCAGCGCCAGCGTCAGGCCAAGGGCGATGGCGATGGCCACCGCGCAAAGCGCAAGACCGCGCGCCGCCTCAATGTTTCCCGCACCCAGCGCGCGGCTGATGGCGCCGGAAATCGTGCCGCCCATCGCGCCTGCCGATAGCATCTGCATCAACATGAAGATCGGAAAGGCGAGTGCGATCCCTCCCAGCGCCGCCACGCCAAGGCTGCCGACATAGGCCGTCTCGGCAATCGAGACGACGGCGGATGAACCAAGCGCAATCAGATTGGGCAAGGTCAGCAGCAGCAGCGTCGGGACGACCGGCCCTGACCGCAGCATGGCGGCGCGCTTGTCAGCAGGCATAGCGGCCACGGCGGCGGGGTTTTGCGAGGGGACCGGCGACGTCATATCGCATTCGCTTGCCCAGCCGAGACGCCTGTCGTCAATCTCTGATGCCGCCGTTTTGCTCGCGGGCCTCCAGCTCACGGACCCGCGCCTCCAATGCGCGAAGCCGAGCGCGATCGCCTTCAGCCGGATCGAAGGCCGCATCCATTGCTGTGACAAACCCCGCGAGGCGCTGCCAGATCGACATTTTGCCGCTATCCTTCTGCACGGCCCTAGCGCCCCTGAAACACGGCGGCGCGGCGTTCGAGGAAGGACTGGATGCCCTCCGCCGCATCCTGGCTATCTAGCACCTTGGCCTTGATCTCCGGGATCACGCCAATCGCGGCCCTCTCGCCCGCCTCGATGAACTTGCGGCCTGCGGTCTTGGTCACCCGGATGCCGAGCGGGGCGTTGGCGGCGATGATGCGGGCAAGTTCCATTGCGCGGACCGTCTGTTCGCCCGGCTCCACCACTTCCTGCACCAGCCCGATGCGATAGGCCTCGGCCGCGCTGAATTCGTCGCAAAGCAGCAGGTGATACATCGCGTTGCCCCACCCGGCGCGGGTGATGTAGCGGAAATGCGCGCCGCCCAGCGGGGCGATCCCGCGCTTGGCTTCCATCTGGCAGAACCGCGCATCGCTTGCCGCGACGACAATATCGCCTGCCAGCATCAGCTCGATCCCGATCGTGTAGCAGATGCCCTGCACCGCGGTGACGATCGGCTTGGTGCACTGATTGGCAAGGCCGAAGGGATCGATATTGCCTTCAGGGTCAGGCTTGACTGTGGCGGTCGGCCCGAAGAATTTGGGCATATCGAGGCCTGCGGTGAACGCGCTGCCCTCGGCACACAGCACACCGACCCACAGATCATCGTCGTTTTCCAGCAGGGTCAGCGCGTCAGACAGCTGCGCCATCATTTCGGGGCTGAAGGCATTCTTCTTGGCCGGATTGTCGATCACGATTGTGAGGATGTGGTCTTCGCGTTCGGTGCGCACGCAGCCTTGGGTCGCTTCAGTCATCATGTCTCTCCCGTCGTCGGCGCCGTTCAGGCAGAAACCGTTTCGGCCAGCAATTCCTCGATCTGGCCGAGCCGTTCCTTGCCGAAGAACATCTCCTCACCGACAAAGAAGCTCGGGATGCCGAACACTCCCCGCGCCACGGCAGCATCGGTATTGGCGGCAAGCTCTCCCTTGATTTCGGGCGTGGCGGAGAGTGCGAGAAGCGCCGCGCCGTCGATCCCGGCACGGTTCAGCACGGCGAGGAACACCTCGGAATCGTCCAGCTTTTCGCCATCCTCCCACATCCCGCGCAGCACCGCATCGAGATAGGCATCCGCCACGCCCATGTGCTGGGCGGCGACCATCCCGCGCATCAGTGCCAGCGTGTTGACAGGGAAATGCGGGTTCATACGGAAAGCGGTCAGGCCATGGCGCTTGACGAAACGGGCCAGTTCCAAATGCTCGTAATCGAGCTTGCCCTTGATCCCGGCAAAGGCGTTGAAGGGCGCCTGATTGCCCGTCAGCTTGAAAATCCCGCCCAGCAGGCAAGGGATCAGCTTGATCTCGGCCCCGTGGCGGGCGGCGATACCGGGCAGCACCTTCAGTGCGAGATAGGCGTTGGGGCTGCCGAAGTCGAAGATCACATCGATGCGGGGGGCGGTCATGGCGGGCTCCTCACCAGGTTTCGCGCCAGGGGCGCAGGTCGAGTTCGTGGGTCCAGGCGGATCGCTGCTGCCGATGGAGCATCACGTAATTGCGGGCGATTTCGTCGGGCTTGAGGATCAGATCCTCGTCAAGCAGCGGCTGCACATCGTCAAAACGGGTACGGGTGAAGGTGCCGTCAATGGCCCCGTCGCAGATCACGTGGGCGACATGGATGCCCTGCGGCCCCAGCTCGCGCGCCATCGATTGCGCCACGGCGCGCAGGCCATTCTTGGCAGCAGCAAAGGCGGCGAGGTTTTCGCGGCCCCTGATGCTGGCGGTCGCGCCGGTGAAGATCACCGTGCCCTTCCCACGCGGCACCATCACCCGCGCCGCCTCACGCCCGGCGAGGAAGCCGGCAAAGCACGCCATCTCCCACACCTTGGTGAAGACCCGCGCGGTGGTTTCGCGGATCGGGAATTGGACGTTGGCGCCGATGTTGAAAACGACCACGTTGATGGGGCCGATATCCCGCTCGATCATGGCGAACAGTTCGGCGGTTTCCTCTTCCGAGCGGGCGTCGACCCCAAAGGCATGGGCTGTTCCGCCCTCGGCGCGGATCGAGTCCACCAACGCTTCAAGCTGGGCAAGATTGCGGGCGCGGCGCGTGACGCACACGGTCATGCCTTCAGCGGCAAAGGCGCGGGCAATCGCCCCGCCCACGCCGTCGCCTGCGCCGATGACGAGGCAGACTTCTGGAGATGATGATTGCGGCAATTGGGCCTCCCTTGACGTTCTGTATGACGTTCATCATATTGATCGTCAAGAGCCCGGCGATCCAGCAGGGCGATCAAGTGCAAAGGATCATCACCATGCCCGTCGCCATCGTCACCGGCGCTTCTTCAGGGATCGGCAAGGCCACCGCCGAGGCGCTCGCACGCGCAGGTTACCGGGTTTACGGCACAAGCCGCAAAGGCGGTGCGGCAAGTGGCGGGGTCACGATGCTGGCCTGCGAGGTTACCGATCAGGCCTCGGTCGATGCGCTGATTGCCCGTGTGCTGGACGAGGCCGGGCGGGTTGATCTGCTGGTCAACAACGCCGGAATCGGGTTGATAGGCGGGGCAGAGGAATCCTCGCTTGCGCAGGTGCAGGCGCTGTTCGATGTCAATTTCTACGGGGCGGTGCGAATGATCAACGCCGTGCTGCCGGTGATGCGTCGGCAGGGCGCAGGCCGGATCCTCAACGTCAGTTCCGCCCTCGGGATCGCGGCGGGGCCCTACCTTGCGCATTATTCGGCCAGCAAATACGCGCTGGAGGGATACTCCGAAGCGCTCGACCATGAAGTGCGCGGCTTTGGCGTGCGTGTCTCGCTGGTCGAGCCTGCCTATACCCGCACTTCGATGGAGGCGAATTCATCGCAAGGGGACCGGCCGCTGCCCGAATATGCGGAAATCAGCGCACAGATGTATGCGCTGAATGCCGAATTTCTGGAGAAGGGCGATGATCCATCGGTGGTCGCCGATACGATCGTGCGCGCCGCGCAGGATGCGGCGCCCCGCATCCGCTACCCCGCCGGAAAAGTGGCAAAGCAAATCAGCCTGTTGCGCCGAATTTTGCCGGCCAGCATGTTCGACAAGGCGCTGCGCAAGAACCTCGGCCTGCCCGCCTGATCAGGAAGCACCCTGCCATGAAAGCCTTCATCCTCGACAAATATGCACGCGGCGCGGCGCTGCGATTGGGCGAATTGCCCGATCCTGTGCTGACCGACACCGGCGTGCTGGTGGAAATCCACGCCGCCGGGCTGAACCCGCTCGACCACAAGATCCGCGACGGCGAGTTCAAGCTGATCCTGCCCTTGAAGCCCCCCTTTGCGCTGGGAAGCGACCTGGCGGGGGTGGTTAAGGCGGTCGGCCCGAAGGTCTCCGGCTTCAAACCGGGCGACGAGGTTTTTGCCCGCATCGATGCACAAACCATTGGCACGCTTGCCGAAT
>JAGKSZ010000303.1 GCA_018991295.1 Porphyrobacter sp.
CCCATCGTGCCGGGCGAAATCGTCCCGGCGATGCTGGTCACGAACGGTGCAGTGACGGTGCCCGTGCCTTCGAGCATCCCCGAAAACAGCGTGTAATCACCAATCGAGGTGAGGCCGCCATTCACATTCATCCGCCCGCCGAACTGGTTGACGTCGACCAGCGAGCGCAGCGATCCCGCCGATGCAATCGTCAGGCCGGCATTGCCGCTCATGGTCAGCTTATCGATGGTGACATTGCTGCTGAGCGTCGTGGTGCCGGTGTTGGCCAGCGTAACGTCGAAGTAACGTGCCGCAACCCGCAGCGCCGGGTTGGAGCTGACGACCGGGTTGACGTTGTTCGGAACAAAGCCGGTTGCACCAACCAGCCCGTTTGCCAGCGTCGGCGCGGGCAGGGTGGCGCCGGTGTTTTGCGGCGCGTCTTCACCCATCAAAGCGGTGCCGCTGATTGCCATGTCTTCGGCCATGCCGAGCCCGTTTGCGGTGTTGACGGCAAGGTCGAAGGTCGCAGTGCCGGGCATCGAGGCGTCCTCACCCGACAAGGCGCCAGGGCCAGAGGTCTGCACGCCCACATCGGGAACGATGGCAAAACCGGCCATGTTGCCCACGCCTTCAGTGGCTGCCGGCTGCGGGCTGGTGTCGGTGGTCACACCGGTGCGCACGTCGGTACAGAAATCGCCCGGTGCCTCGAACTCGACGCACACCGCGCCCCAATCCCCACCGGTGCCATTGAGGCCCAGCTCCGGGGTGGTCGGAAGGCCGCTGACGATGCGACCGGTGCTGTCGATCACGCGGTAATTGGGATCGAGCGTGGTCTGCCAGCGGCTGGCGTCCTCCCAGTTGCCGTCTCCGGCATTGGCGGTGACATAGCGATAGGGGTTGTTGGCAACGATATACTGCCAGTACAGCGAAAGCGGCTGGTAGAAGCTGGTCGTGCCCAGCGTGCCGAACGGCTGCGGGCCGAAGAAGCGCGAACCGCCCGACAGCACGCCAATCACAAGGTTTTGGTTGGTAATCGGGTTGCGGCCACCGCCGGTCAGGACCAGCGGACCACCCGAATCGCCCGGCGCAGTCGTGCCCTCGTTGGGCAGGGCATTATCGCGGTGAACGTTGATGTCGAACACCGCCTGGCGGTTCTGCGAGTCGAAATCGATCTGATAGAGGTTCTGCGTCAGCGTGCTCGGCGCGCCGAAGAGCACGGCGTTGCGATCCGAAAGCGACATGAAACCGCCGAGCATGTTTTCAGCGGCGCGGCGACGCCAGTCGACACCGGTCGGGCCGGTCAAGGCGCTGCCCGTATTGCCGTAACCCACGATGTTGACGTGGTAGCCGGTGCCCAGCGCAGGGTCGATCGTGGCGGGCGCGGGCAGGGTGCTGAACAGCAGCGCCCAGGTCGGGATGCCAGCTGCCGGCGTGTCGAGCGAGGCAAGGGCAATGTCGGCCTCGATGAAGCCAAGCGCGGCGGGGTTCTGCACCGAACGCGCATCCCATACGATGCTGTTCACGTTGAAAACCGACAGCGCGGTGTTGGTGCGGTTGTTGGTGAACCAGTTCTGCACGCCAGGCAGGCTGTTGACATTGAACGAGACAGCCGCACGAACGGTGGTGCCGTCATAAGCGGTTTCCGGGCGGGTGTTGACGCAGTGCGCGGCAAACAGGACCGTGCGCGGGTTGATCAGCGTTGCGGTACAGATCCCCACGCCGCCCTGACCAACTACGTTGGTCACGATCACGCCGACGCCGCGGTAGGTGTCGGCATTGTCGACGATATCGGCCGGGGTCTTGGTTTCGTTGGGAATCACCGCGTGTGCGGGCGTAGCCGCAGCGGCCAGGGTAAGGGCGAGAAGGCCCGTGCCCGCCATAAGGCGACGACGCGGAGCAAGCGACATGCTCATCTGAGGTCTCTCCATTTGGGATCGGCCGAAGGGGTCGGCCTGATGGCGCGACACGTTAGCGTTTCAAAACACTAACACAATTGCGATTTTGTGACGAAGTCTCATGGCACAAAAAGCGTTGCAGGAATGTCTCAGCGCAGCGCCAGGAATAGGGTATAGCCGACATAAATCGCCACCAGCAGCGCGCCTTCAGCACGTGAAAGTCGCCAGCCCGAACGCAGCTGCACCAGCAGCAGCGCGGTCACAGCGAGCATCATCCAGATATCGAAGTTAGCGATCTCGGCTGGCACGGCAATCGGCTGGATCATGGCTGTGATGCCCAGAATGCCGAGGATGTTGTAGATGCACGAGCCCACGACATTGCCCAGTGCCACGTCCTCGTGCTTGCGGATCACTGCGACGATGCAGGCGATCAGTTCTGGCAGCGATGTGCCCACAGCAACCACTGTGAGGCCAATCACGCTTTCGGAAAGGCCCGCAGCAGCGGCAACGACCACCGCGCCCTCGACCAGCCAGCCTGCCCCATAGATCGCGGCAGCAAGTCCGGCGATGACCATGCCGCCCAGCACCACAGGTCCGGTGTTTGGTGGTACCGGGCGGTCTTCAGCCTCATGTTCGTGCCGCACCGCCTCGGCATCGTGTGACGCGCTTTCGGATTTGTAGGCCCACCACAGATAACCCACCAGACTGGCCAGCAGAATGAGCCCTGCTGCAAGCCCGATGGTCCCGGTCAGCACCGCTCCTGTGCACAGCAGCGCCGATCCGCCCAGTGCAAGCGAATCCCGCGTGAAGGACGCAGGGTTGACCGGCAGCGGCAGGATCAGCGCCGATACGCCGAGGATGAACAGGATGTTGGCGATATTCGATCCCACCACATTGCCGATCGCAATGCCCGGCGATCCGGCCAGCGCTGCCTGAACGCTGGTGGCCAGTTCGGGCATAGAGGTGCCAAAGCCGACGATTGTCAGCCCCGCCAGCAACGGCGAAATGCCAAGCCGTGATGCCATCCCCACAGCCCCGCGCACCAGCAACTCGCCCCCAAGCGCCAGCAGCACCAGCCCTCCGGCAATAAGCAGCAGCGATTCGGTCATGCAGGTCCCCGTTGGTGCGATGGTCTGGGGTGGTCTAGCTGCTTGACCACATCCGGTGAAGCGTCTTGCAGCCCCTGCTGCGGGCGGCCGGGCGCGATTGCCTGATGGAAGACGGAATGGTATTTCTCCACCTGTGGGGTCGCGCATTCGCAAGGGGGCGAAATGAGCGGGATGGATTGGGACAGGCGCTCGGTGCTGCACGCAGGGGCCGGAGCGATGGGGGTGATGGCAGCAGGCGGAATGGCCGCTGCACCGGCAAGCGCAGCCGACAGAATGGTGCCGCTGACGGGCATGGGCCCGGCCAATTATCATCAGGTGATGGCAAAGGTGCTGGCGCGTTCGGCCCGGATCGCGGTGCCTTCCTATCGCTTTGGGATGGTGATGCGCAACGGCATGGGGGCCAGCGGCGGTTCGGGTTCAACGAAGGTTGATCTCACCGCCGATCTTGTCGGGGTCGATGCTGCGATGATGCGCGGCCTTGCCCATCTGGTTTTCAGCGATTTCATCGAACGTCTGCGCGCGACCGGCCGCACCGTGCTTGGGTGGGACGAGATTTCGGGCAGCGAGGGGTTCAGGAAGCTCGATCCCACGCCTGCGCCCTTCCTCAAGAAGCCCTTCGCAGATTCCCGCACGGTGGCAGTGGTTAGCCCGGAATACCTGCCGCTGCTGACGATTGGTCCGGAAGCGCCGCTGTCCGACCGGTCGCCCTTCAACCTCGGCAATGCGCGGGCGCTGAACGCGATGTCGGCCGCGCTCCGATGTGTGGTGATGATCCCCAGCCTGGTGCTCGATTTCGCCGCGCTCAGTGGCAGCGGGCATCGGGTTTACAGCGGCGGCGCAAATGTCGGCATCCAGCCGGGGCTGTTTCTCGTGCCGCTGTTTACTCACTGCAATTTCTTCCATGCCAAGATCGCGCTGGCTGGCGAAGGCGGGCGGCTGATCCTTGAAGACCGCGTGGCGATCGGACAGGCAGGCGAACTGGTGCAGACCGGCAGCTTCAACAACAACGCAGAGATCGAGGAATGGAACGCCTATGTGCGCTCCAACGCGTGGTGGACCGAACCGAACATGGCGGCGCCTTCTCGTCCGACCTTGGGTTACAACTATTCGACCAATCAGTACCGGGTCGATCCCGGGATGCTTCAGACAGCAGTGATGGATGCCGCGCGGGCTACGCATGGACTTTACATGGGGGTGATCAATGCCAATCCTGCCACGGCCTAGCCTTGCCATCGCCATGCTGCTGGCGCTCTCGCTGCCAGTCGCTGCACAGACCAATCCGCTTGCCGGAGGCACACAGGCCCCGCAGACAGCTGCGCCGTTTGATGCTTTTGGCGGACTTGTCATCCCTGCCGAAGCGCGCGGGCAGCTGCGCCCCGATCCGGCATTTGCAGCAAGTGGCGGGGTGGTGTTTGCAGATGAACTGGGGTGGGATCGTTTCATGATGCCCGATGGCGGGACTG
>JAGKSZ010000091.1 GCA_018991295.1 Porphyrobacter sp.
GGCAATACCGGCGCGCTGATGGCGATGAGCAAGCTTGCGCTGCGCACCATGCCGGGGATTGATCGCCCCGCGCTTGCCGCGATCATGCCGACCTTGCAGGCGCATGACGTGGTGATGCTCGACCTTGGCGCCAATACCGAGGCCGATGCCCGCAATCTGGTGCAATATGCGGTGATGGGCGCGGCCTATTCGCGCATCGTCAACGGCTTCGACAAGCCGGTGGTGCGCCTCCTCAATATCGGCACAGAAGAAATCAAGGGCACCGAAGAACTGCGCGATGCCGCTGCGATGCTCACCGCAGCCTCGGCAGGCGGCACGCTCGCTTTGCAATTCGATGGCTTTGTCGAAAGTGACAAGATCAATCGCGGCGAAACCCATGTCGTGGTGACCGACGGGTTTTCGGGCAATATCGCGCTGAAGGCGATCGAAGGCTCGGCCCGGTTCGTAACCGATCTGCTGCGGCAGGCCTTTACCTCGTCGCTGCGGTCCAAGATCGGCTTTCTGGTCTCTCGCCCGGCGACCGAGCTGCTCAAGCACCACCTTGATCCCAACAACCACAATGGTGCGGTGTTCCTCGGCCTTAACGGCGTGGTGGTGAAAAGCCACGGCAGCGCCACGGCCAACGGCGTGGCCCATGCGGTGGCGGTGACGGCGCGGCTGCTCGAAAACAAGCTCACCCAGCGGATCGCGCAGGACCTGGCCCAGCTGGGCGAGGAAACGCTGCGCAAGAACGTGCGCAGTGCCGCCCCCAAGGGCCGCACCGGGGAAGATGAGGCATCTGCGTGACAGGCTCGCGCATAATCGGCACGGGTTCGGCCTTGCCGCGCCGGATCGTGACCAACGCCGAACTGGCGCAGAAGGTCGACACCTCTGACGAGTGGATCACTGCGCGCACCGGCATCCGCCAGCGCCACATTGCCGAGCCCGACGAGACCACCTCGACCCTCGCCATCGCGGCCGCCCGCGCGGCGCTGGCCGATGCGGGGGTGGAGGCATCGAGCATCGGGCTGATCGTGCTGGCCACGGCCACGCCCGACAACACCTTTCCCGCCACCGCCACCAAGGTGCAGGCGGCATTGGGCTGCAATGGCGGGATCGCCTTCGATGTGGCGGCGGTGTGTTCGGGGTTCCTCTATGCGCTGGCCACTGCCGATTCGCTGCTGCGCACCGGCATGGCCAAACGCGCGCTGGTGATTGGCGCGGAAACCTTCAGCCGCATCCTTGACTGGGAAGATCGCACCACCTGCGTGCTGTTCGGAGACGGCGCGGGTGCGGTGGTGCTGGAAGCGCCCTTGGCCGAGACGGATGCAGGCAGCCCCGGCATCCTCGGCACCCGGTTGCACGCCGACGGCGATCAGCACGATCTGCTTTATGTCGATGGCGGGCCTTCCAGCACGCAAACTGTCGGCCATGTCCGGATGCGCGGGCCCGAAGTGTTCCGCCATGCGGTTGTCAATCTGGCCGATGTCTTGCGCGAAGTGCTTGAAGATACAGGCGTAACGGCGGATCAGCTCGATTGGGTCGTGCCCCATCAGGCCAATGCCCGGATCCTTGATGCGACCGCGCGCAAGCTGGGCATTTCGCCCGATAAGGTGGTGGTGACGGTGCAGGATCACGCCAATACCTCGGCCGCTTCGGTGCCGCTTGCGCTCGATACAGCGCGCAAGGACGGGCGGATCAAGCCGGGCGATCTGGTGATGCTCGAAGCCATGGGCGGCGGCTTTACCTGGGGGGCAGTGCTGCTGCGCTGGTAGCTGTTTCCAGCCGCCTTTCCCATGGAAGGGCGGCTTCCCGGCAAACGGACAGGGGCAATCTGCGGGCTTCGGCCTCCCTTTGTCGTGCCGAAGCGCCGGTTGGTGACCGGGGAAACAGCCTCTCCCGCATCAGGGCGCAGGGCCGCTTGACCCGCGGGGGCAAGGACAATACTCTTCCGCCACGTAACCATAGGCTTTCAATGGGAAATCGGTGAGGAACGATGAGCGGCAAGACGGTGACACGCGCAGATTTGGCCGAATCGGTTTTCCGGAAGGTCGGCCTTTCCAGGACCGAATCCGCAGAGCTCGTCGAAACCGTGATCGACCAGATCTGCAATGCCATCGTGCGGGGCGAGAGCGTGAAACTCTCCTCCTTCGCGACCTTCCAGGTGCGCGACAAGAACGAGCGCATAGGCCGTAACCCGAAGACCGGCGAGGAAGTGCCGATCTCGCCGCGCCGGGTGATGACCTTCAAGGCATCCAACGTGCTCAAGCAGCGGGTGCTGAAGTCCCATCTCTCGCGCAAGGCGAAACAGAAGCCGGCTTCGCCCGCTTCCTGAGCGATTTTCTGCCGATTGCCGGCGGTTCGGCAATTTGAAACTTGAATATCGTCCGGCAACCCGCTGAAATGCATACGATTCGGCAACGCTTTCGTTTGCCGTGCCACGCGCTTTCATCGAGGGTAGAATGGACAAGAGTCCGGACGCGTTCCGCACCATCAGCGAGGTCGCCGACGATCTCGACCTGCCGCAGCATGTGTTGCGCTTCTGGGAGACTCGGTTCACGCAGATCAAGCCGATGAAGCGCGGCGGCGGGCGGCGCTACTATCGCCCCGAGGACGTCGATCTGATCAAGGGCATCCGCCATCTCCTCTACGACCACGGCTACACGATCAAGGGCGTCCAGAAGCTCCTGCGTGACAACGGCAACCAGTTCCTCGTCGCGATCGGCAATGGAGATCTTGCCGCCGTCGAGGTCATCGCCCAACGCAAACAAGCGGCGGTGGAAGCCGAACAGCAGCAATCTGCGGCACGGCCGCGCAATGACGATGAGATGCTCGTCGGCCAACCCAAGGTGAAGCCCGGCCGACGCTTCTTCGGCCTTGGCAAGGGCGAAGATGAAGGCGCGGCGTCAGGCGAGGAAGGGCGACTTTCCCGCGACAACAGGGCTCTGCTTCAGGAGGCTCTTTTCGATCTGCTGGAATGCAAGCGGCTTCTGGATCAGGTTCGCTAGGCCCCGCCTGTCAGGTAAAGGCGGCGCCCGGGGCGCGTTGGGGGGCTCTGCGCCACCGGGGTCCGTCTCATCGCAGCTTCCGTAACGGAAGCCGGCATAATAGAACTCAACAAGATTAACGCGCGGTAAACGGAGCACGCCATCAAGCCGCGCTGCGGGCGGTCGTGCTTGATTTCGCCAGCATTGTTTGCGACAGAGCGCTTCGGCTGGCGTTGCTTCGGCAACCGAGGCACAGACAACCGCAGGAGAGACAAGCTTGAAGGTCGTTGGCCCGGCGCGGCAAAAATTGATCAGGGACGCAGAAGAAAAGCGTCGTGCCTTCGGCGAGAGCGTGCGCGCACTGCGGGAAGGCAAGATCCCCTATCTGGACCGCACCCGCGAGCTTCCGCAGTCGCTCATCGATTCCTGCCGCCTGGTCCAGAATCGCCTCGAAATGGTCAAGCTGCTGCCCGCCAACGCGGTCGTGGCGGAGATCGGGACGGATGAAGGCAACTTCGCCCGCTACCTTCTC
>JAGKSZ010000092.1 GCA_018991295.1 Porphyrobacter sp.
GGCGGCGAGGCCCCGGTCCCCCGGGACCGGACGAGGCGCGAGGGCGGCACAGCCGCCGAGCAGCAGGAGCAGGAGAAGGGCGCGCAGGAGGGCAAGCTGGCCCCTCACGCCGCGGGCGGCAAGGTCGGGGGCGGCGAACATCCCCCGATCCCTCGCCCTTTCACGCCTGCCGTCGCATCGCCCGCGTGAGCGCGGCCACCGGCGCCAGCCCCACCGCCACGATCAGCAGCGCCGGGATCGAGGCCTCGACCAGCCGCTCGTCCGAGGCGAGGCGATAGGTGCGCGTCGCCAGCGTCTCGAGGTTGAAGGGGCGCAGGATCAGCGTGGCGGGCAGTTCGCGCAGGGTGTCGATGAACACCAGCGCGGCCGCTCCGGCAAGGCTCGGGGCGAGCAAGGGGGCATAGATCCGTGCCAGCACCCGCGAAGGCGCAGCGCCAAGGCTGCGCGCAGCCGCATCGAGCCCCGGCGGGATCCGCGCAAGGCCGCCGCTGACGCTGTTGAAGGCAACCGTCATGAACCGCACGCCAAGCGCATAGACCAGCACCGCAGCTGTGCCGGTCAGCAGCAGCCCGCCGCTCCAGCCCAGATTGTCGCGGGCAAAACGGGTCAGGGTCACATCAAGCGCCCCGAGCGGCGCCAGCAGGCCGACCGCCAGCAATGCGCCGGGCAGGGCATAGCCCAGCGTGGCCAGCCGGATCGCGCCCGCCGTAACCCGTGATTGCGAGCGGGCGCTCGCAAAGGCGAGCAGCAGCGCAGCGGCAACACACACGATCGCGGCGGCAAGTCCCAG
Source organism: Porphyrobacter sp. (assembly GCA_018991295.1). Taxonomy (GTDB): domain Bacteria; phylum Pseudomonadota; class Alphaproteobacteria; order Sphingomonadales; family Sphingomonadaceae; genus Erythrobacter. Next base: position 791 of record JAGKSZ010000092.1, read on the forward strand.
CCACAGGCTGCCCTTGAGATAGGTCGCAAGGTCACCTGCAGACCCTTGTGCGGCAGGCGTCAGGGCAAGGCTCACCAGATAGGCGGCCGGGATCACGAAGCCGAGCAGCACAGGGGCAAGGCAGGCAACCAGTGCCAGCGCCTTGCCGGCACGCGAAAGCTGCACCAGGGGCTCTGCATCGATGCGCAGGGCGAGCCCATCGCGGCTGTCGCTGCGCCCGCGCCGGGTGCGCGCTTCCCATGCGACCAGCGCGATCACGAAGACCAGCATTATCGCTGCCAGTTTGAGCGCGGCAGGCTTGTCACCCATGGCCAGCCAGCTGCGGAAGATGCCGGTCGAGAAGGTGGGGATGGCGAAATATTCGGCCACACCGAAATCCGCGAGCACTTCCATCAGCACCAAGGCAAGGCCTCCGGCAATGGCGGGCCTCGCAGCGGGCAGGGCAACCTGCCAGAACGCGCGCATCGGCGGTGCGCCAAGGCTGCGGGCTGCGCGAAACTGGGTCTGGCTCTGGGTGGCAAAGGCGGTCCGGGCGAGCAGGTAGACGTAAGGATACAGCACGAGGCCCAGCACCAGCGCCCCGCCGCCCAGCGATCTTATGTCGGGGAACCCGTAATCGCCCGCGCCCCAGCCTGCGATGCTGCGCAGGGCGCTCTGCACCGGCCCGGCAAAATCCAGCATTGCGGCATAGATATAGGCGGCAAGATAGGCGGGCAGCGCCAGCGGCAGCACCAGCGCCCAGCCAAGCACGCGGCGGCCCGGAAAGCGTGTGGCAGCGATCAGCCAAGCGCAGCCCGTCCCCGTCACCACGGCAATCCCGCCCGCCAGCACCATAAGCAGGGCAGTGTTGGCGATATAGGTCGGCAGAACGGTCCGTGCGAGCGCGCCGAGCGATTCTCCGCCGCCCGCCAGCGCGGCCCAGCCGATCGCTGCAATCGGCAGCCCGGCCAGCACCGCAAGCACCAGCGCAGCAAGCGTCCAGCCGCGCCCATCCCAAGCGTTGCTTGCAGGAAGGCCCGCAATTTGCCTAAGGCGGCTCACCTGTAATCCTGCGGACAGCGCCATTGAGCCTCGAATTTCGTCATATTGCCCATGCTTACGGTGCGGTGCGGGCGCTGGAGGATATCAGCTTTGCCGCGCCCGGCGGAGAAATCACCTGTCTGCTTGGCGCGTCGGGTTGCGGGAAGTCAACACTGCTCGGGCTGGCGGCAGGCCTGTTGCGCGTGCAGCAGGGCGAGATTGCGCTGGCGGGCGAGGTGCTGGCGGATGCCGGGTACAATCCCCCGCCCGAAGCGCGCCCGGTGGGGCTGGTGTTTCAGGACGGCGCGCTGTTCCCCCACATGACGCTGGCCGCCAATGTCGCATTCGGATTGCCACGCGCCCGCGCCGGGGAAGCGGAAGGCTGGCTGGCCAAGGTGGGGCTTGCGGGCATGGGGGCGCGCTATCCGCATGAATTGTCCGGCGGGCAGCAACAGCGTGCCGCGCTTGCACGGGCGATGGCGCCGGGGCCTGCGGTGCTGCTGATGGATGAGCCTTTTGCCAGCGTCGATATCGTGCTGCGCCGCTCCTTGCGCCGTGAATGCCGTATCCTGCTGCGCGAGGCAGGAACCACGGTGGTGCTGGTAACCCATGATCCGGCCGAAGCGCTTGATATCGCAGACCGGATCGCGGTGATGGAGAAGGGCCGCATCGTCCAGTTCGGCACGCCGCTTGAACTGCATGAGGCCCCGGCCACGGCATCGGTCGGGGCGATCTTTTCGGGCGCACAGGTGGTGCCGGGGCAGGTCGCGGATGCCGGGCTGGATACGCCCTTCGGGCTGTGGCCTTTCGAATGCCTTGGCGGCGAAATGCCGGAAGGTGCAGGCCAGCTCGATCTGCTGGTGCAGGCTGATCGGCTGGTGCCGGTGGCCGATCTGCGCGGCGGGCGGGTGCGCGATGTTCACCCGATCGGGCCGCGCAACAGGGTGCTGCTCGACGGGGCGCAAGGGGCGGCTATCACGGTCGAGACTGTCCTGCCGGTCGATCCCGGCAAGACCTACAGCGTCATCCCCGATCCCGGCAGCGTGCGGGGCTTTGTCCGCAATGAGGCCTTGCGCGGGACGCAATAATATTGCAAGTCATTCGCAATTAACCCTCGCGAAAGCCTTTCCCGATGAAGAATCTCTGCCTTGCCGCGCTCGTCAGCGTCAGCCTTGCCGCCCTGTCCGCCTGTGCCGATCAGGGCGGGGGTGCGGGCGCGCAGAAGGCCGATTGCGCGGCGGCGGCGGGCGAGGTCAATGTCTATTCCGCACGCCACTATGACACCGACCTTGCCCTTTATGAGGATTTTACCTGCGAAACCGGCATCAAGGTCAACCGCATCGAGGCCGAGGCTGACGCCCTGCTCGAACGCATCGCTGCCGAAGGCGAATTCAGCCCGGCGGACCTGTTCATCACCGTCGATGCCGGACGGCTGTGGCGGGCCGAGGAAGCAGGCGGGCTGGCCCCGGTCGATTCGCCGCCGCTGGCCGAGCGTATTCCCGCCGCGCTGCGTGATCCCCAGAACCGCTGGTTCGGCCTTACCACCCGCGCGCGGATCATCATCTACAACAAGGCCAAGGGCGCTCCGGCAGGGCTTGAGACTTACGCGGATCTGGCCAAGCCCGAATTCAAGGGCCGCATCTGCATGCGCTCATCTTCCAGCGTCTATAATATCGCGCTGCTCGCCAGCATGATCGCGCATGATGGCGAAGCGAAGGCTGGCGAATGGGCCAGGGGCGTGGTCGCCAACTTCAAGCGCGCCCCGCAGGGCAACGACATGTCGAATATCGAGGCGGTCGCGGCGGGTGAATGCGATATCTCGCTGGTCAACACCTATTACCTTGCCCGCTTCGACACGCCCGAAAAGCGCAAGGTTCTGGACGCCATTGGGGTGATCTTCCCCAATCAGGGCACCACCGGAACCCACGTCAACCTCAGCGGCGCAGGCGTGGTCAAGACCGCGCCCAACCGCGAGAATGCTGTGAAATTCCTCGAATATCTCAGCTCGCAAAGCGCGCAGCAATATCTGGCGAACGGCAATAATGAATATCCGGCTGCCACTGGCATCGCGCCCACATCGGCGGTGCAGGCTTTGGGCGCGTTCAAGGCCGATACGCTGCCCGTTGCCGAAATCGGACGCAATCAGGCCCGCGCGGTGGAGCTTTACAACGCGGCCGGCTGGAATTGAGGCGCATCGGTGCGGGGCACAATTCAAGCCCTGCTTTTGCGCCCTATCGCTAATCTAGCTTGAAGCGCGCGTCCGAAACGTCCATTTGCGCCGCCATTCCCGCTGCCCTTACCGGGCGGCCCCTTGTTGTATCCGAGGCCTGTCTTGACCCAAACCGCTCTGACTCGCGACCAGTTCACCGAAAGCGCGGCGCTCTCTGTTGAGACGATCACTGATGTCCACCACTGGTGCGATGGCCTTTTCAGCCTGAAGATGACGCGGCCTGCGTCCTTCCGCTTCCGTTCGGGCGAGTTCGTGATGATCGGGCTGCCGGGCGACAACGGCAAGCCGCTGCTGCGCGCCTATTCGGTCGCCTCGCCGTCCTATGCCGAGGAATTGGAGTTCCTGTCGATCAAGGTGCAGGACGGACCCCTGACCTCGCGGCTCCAGCACATTAAGGTGGGTGACCCCATCTACCTCGGCAAGAAGCCGACCGGCACCCTCGTCACCGACGCGCTGCTGCCGGGCAAGCGGTTGTTCATGCTCTCGACCGGCACCGGGTTGGCGCCGTTCATGAGCCTCGTGCGCGATCCCGAGGTTTACGGGATGTTCGAGGAAGTGATCGTCGTCCATTCGGTGCGCAACGTGAACGAACTCGCCTACCGCGAGCTGCTCGAAAGCAAGCTCGAAGGCGATCCGCTGCTGGAAGACGAAGACCGCGCACGGATGATCTACGTCCCCACCGTCACCCGCGAACCCTTCCGCACCCAGGGCCGCATCCAGGCGCTGATCGACGATGGGCGGCTGTTCGAACAGTCCAAGGGCCCGCAGCGGTTCGTGCCGGAAGAAGACCGCGTGATGCTGTGCGGTAGCATGGCGATGATCAAGGATCATGCGGCGGATCTGGAACGTCGCGGGTTCGAAGAGGGCGCGAACAACAAGCCCGGCCAGTTCGTGATCGAGCGGGCGTTTGTGGGCTGAGGCTTTGGCCTGATCGTCTCCCCGGACTTGATCCGGGCCCCGCTGCCTTTGACGCCTCGCCGCACAGAAGCAGCGAGATCGCGGGTCAAGCCCGGGAAAGCGAAGGTTTGCGCGCCAAACTTGTCCCCCTTCGCCCCGTGTCAAGCACGGGGCGACGAATGGGGCTCGGTTCAAAAAGCCCCCATTTTCGCACTTGACCCTCCGCGCTCGCCCCTGTTCACTCATGGCAAATCAAAACCGATTTGCCGGAGAGAACCTGAGATGCTCGCGACCTCCTATCGCACTGCCTATAACGCCGACCATGAGGCCTTCCGCGACACCGTCCGCAAGGTCTTTGCCGAACATCTCACGCCAAACCTCGACGAGCATGAAGCCAACGGCATCGTCCCGCGCGACGTGTGGAAGGCGGTGGGTGAGGCGGGCCTCCTGTGCCCGACGGTCAAGGAAGAAAACGGCGGCCTCGGCCTCGATTTCGGGGTCAACTGCATCGTTGCCGAAGAACTGAGCTACCTCGGCTCGGCCGCCGGGTTCACCCTGCAATCTGACATCACCGCCAATTATTTCGAGCGTCTCGGCACCCCCGAACAGCGCGCCAAGTACCTCCCCGGCATGGTCAGCGGCGACATCATCACCGCGATCGCCATGACCGAACCGGGCGCAGGCTCCGACCTTCAGGGCATCCGCACCACCGCCAAGAAGGACGGCAACCACCTCGTCATCAACGGGTCGAAAACCTACATCACCAACGGCCAGAACGCCGATTGCGTGATCGTGGTCGCCAAGACCGATCCGGATAAGGGTGCCAAGGGCATCAGCCTCGTGCTGGTCGATGCTGACACCCCCGGTTTCGAGCGTGGGCGCAATCTCGACAAGATCGGGCAGCATTCTGCCGACACTTCCGAGCTGTTCTTCAACGATTGCCGCGTGCCGATGACCAATATCTTGGGCGCGGAAGGCATGGGCTTTGTGCACCTGATGGAGGAACTGCCGCAGGAACGCCTCAGCATCGCGGTCGGCGCGCAGGCCGCAGCGCAGCGGGCGTTTGATGAAGCGGTGAAGTTCACCAAGGACCGCAAGGCTTTCGGCAAGAGCGTGTTCGAATTCCAGAACACCAAGTTCACCCTCGCGGATCTGAAGGCCAAGCTGCAGGTGGGCTGGGCGCATCTCGATTGGGCGATCCGCAAGCACTTGGCAGGCGAGCTTACCACCGATGAAGCGTCGGCCGCCAAGCTGTGGCACACCGATCTGCAGTGGGAAATGTGCGATGCTTCGCTCCAGCTCCACGGCGGGGCGGGCTACATGAACGAATATGCCATCGCCCGGCTATGGCGCGATGCGCGCGTCACCCGCATTTTCGGCGGCACGAACGAGATCATGAAGGAAGTGATCTCGCGGAGTATTTGAGGTGGCGGGCGAACTCGACTTCACCGGCGCCCGCGTCCTCGTCATCGGCGGGTCGAGCGGGATCGGCAATGGCATCGCCCACGGCTTTCGCGGGAGGGGGGCGAGCGTCACCGTCACCGGCACGCGGCCCGACTTCGGGGATTACCTTGAGGCCGAGGACTCTGACTTCACCGGCCTCGATTACCGCCAGCTTGACCTGACGGACCGCGATGCGGCTGACCGGCTGGCGGCCAGTTTCGGCCCGCTCGATGTGCTGGTGCTGTGCCAGGGCACCGTGCGCTATGGCCGGCAGGAGTTCACCCGCGCAGGCTGGGACGCGGTTGTCGATATCAACCTCAATTCGGTGATGGATGCAGCCCGCGCTTTCCACCCTGCGCTGGCCGCAGCCAAGGGGAAGATCATCATCGTCTCATCCGTCGCGGCGTTCAAATCGACCATCGGCACGCCCGCCTATGCGGCATCCAAGGCCGGTGCGGCGAGCCTCACCAAGACGCTCGGCGAGGCCTGGGCGCGGGACGGCATCCGCGTCAACGGGATCGCCCCGGGGCTGGTGCCGACCAAGCTGACGAGCGTCACCACCGATCACCCCGAGCGGCTCGAAGCCAGTCTGAAAAAGATCCCCTTGCGCCGCATGGGCACGCCTGAGGACATGGCCGGGGCGGCACTGTTTCTCGCCTCGCCGCTGTCATCCTATATCACCGGACAGACGCTGGTGGTGGACGGGGGGCTGACGCTTGCGTGAGGTTGGGGCCTGACCGTTCCGGACCAATTGTTACACCCAACTGAAAAGCAGTCACAAACGCGTCACACGCCTGCGCCAAGCCTTGCGGGAAACCGGGGCAGGCACACATGGATGTCGTCAATATCTTCCTGACGAGCGAATTGGGCGAGAGCCTGGACGATTTCGTGCACGATCATCGCCGCTTCACCTTTGACCGGCTGGGGCCGGAAGGTCCGCGGCGCTTGGTGGAAGGGCCGATGTGGGCCTTTGTCGACTGGGTGATGCCTGATCTTGCGGGACTTGAAATGTGCCGCCGCCTGCGCGCCGATCCGCGCACCGCCGATGCCCATGTGACCATGGTGCTTGACGAAGACGATGCCGAAGATCGCCGCCGGGCGCTGCGGGCAGGGGCGGATGATTACCTCGTCGGCCCGTTGACCCGCACCGCCGTGCTGGACCGGGTGCTGGCGCTGCAATCGCGCGGGAGCGAGCGGCACGCGACCCAGAAGTTCGAACTTGGCGCGCTGGTGATCGATATGGCCGCGCTTCAGGCGCGCTGGAACGAGGTGCCGATCGGCTTGCGTCCCAATGAATTCCGGCTGCTGCGCTTTCTGGCGGAAAACCCCAACCGGGTGCTGACCCGCGAGGATCTGATTGCCGGGCTGGGCAAGCGCGAACCCCCGATTGACGAGCGCACGGTGGACGTCTGGATCGGCCGGCTCCGGCGGGCGATCAAGGCGGCGGGCGGGGGCAATCCGCTGAGGACGGTGCGTTCACTGGGGTATGTCTTCGATCTGGGGTGAGCAGGCGGGCAAGGGCAGTCATCACGCGCCG
>JAGKSZ010000304.1 GCA_018991295.1 Porphyrobacter sp.
CGCCGCGGCGCCCCTGTCGGCCACCGCACGCGGTGCGAGACTCCGGGGTGAGATATGTGATGCATGGTCGCCGAGCCCCCCGGTCGGGGCACCCCACCGCGGGGCCGCGTTCCCCCCGCCCCGCCCGCCCCCGGCGGCCCCCCCCTCGGCGGGGCGTTCCCCCCGCCCCCGCCACCCCCGCCCCGCCGATGAACAGGGCCTCCTCGGCCCGCGTCAGTGCGACATAAAGCAGCCGCCAATGCTCCTGCATCATCGCCGCTTTCTTGGCTTCTTCTGCCTCGGCAATAGGGCCCTGCTTCTCGTCCTTGCCAAGAGGGGGGAGCGGCACCATGCGCTTGCGATCAGGCTTGTGGCCCAACACATCGCCCTCCAGCGACAGATCCCCGGCATCGCCCGGCGCTCCGGTTGCATCGGCAAGGATCACGATCGGAGCCTGAAGGCCCTTGGAGCCATGCACCGTCATGACCCGCACCTGTCCACTGGCGGAATCGGAATCGCGCTTGAGATCACCTGTTCCGGCATCGAACCAGGCAATAAAGCCTGCAAGGCTCGGCCAATGTTCGGCCTCATAGGCAAAGGCGGCGTTGACCAGTTCATCCAGCGGGTCGTTGGCCTCGGCCCCCAACCGTTCAACCAGCCGCGCCCGTCCCTGCCAGGGGCCGGTCAACAGCCATGCGATCAATGCCTGCGGGGTCTGGTAGTCAGCGCGGCGCAGCAGATCGCGCAGCCGCTCTGCCGTAGCCGCCACAAGGGGCGCCGCATCCGGACGACGCAGGTGATCCCAGAGCCGCACTTTCTCGGGCCGCGGCACATGGGCAAGAAGGTCCTCCTGCGTCCAGCCAACAAGCGGTGAGACGAGCAGATTGGCAAGGCTCAGATCATCCTGCGGCTGCGCGGCAAAACGCAGCGCCGCAAGCATGTCCTTCACCGCCAGCGGTGCGCCAAGGCGGAGCCGGTCAACGCCTGCCACCGGCACGCCGCGCGCATACAGCTTGGCAACAATCTGCGTGGCAAGCTCCTTTCGCTGACGCACCAGCACCATGATGTCGCCCGCCCCGGCATGGCGGCGGGTACCCTTGGCCAGCACGAAAGGTTCAGCGCCGCTGACCCAGCGGTGCACCTGATCCGCAATCCGTTCCGCCAGCAGCGTATCGTGACGCGGCAGCCAGTCGCGCTCGTGTTCACCGCTGTCTTCGGGATCTTCGTTATCCGCCTCGCCCTTCTCCGGGACCGTCGGCGGCCACAGCGTCACAAGACCGGGTCGCTCTGCGCCTTCATGGAGCCCGGGCGGGGTGTCGAGCCCGAAGGCGCCAAAGCCAAGCAGATCGATCATGCGGTTGACGAAACCGAGCACGACATTGGCGGTGCGGTAGGATCGCCCCAGATCAAGGCTCTTCCAGCCCGGCGCTCGCCGGTTGATGCGCCCTTCCTCGATGCCTTGCCGTGCGGCATCGATGCGCTGGAAGATGCGCTCCTTGGCCCGGGCGAAGTTTTCCGGACTGGTGCCCTGAAAGCCGAAGATCGCCTGCTTGTAATCGCCCACGGTAAAGATGGTGCGCAGCTTATCGCCTCGCGCGCCCTCGCCGCTGAAGAAATCGTCGATCAAGGCTTCGACAATGTCCCACTGACTGCGGTTGGTGTCCTGGGCTTCGTCGATCAGGATATGGTCAAAATGGCGGTCGAGCTTGTAGCGGATCCAGTCGGCGGCATCCGATGTTTCGAGCAAGGCTGCAGCCTTGCGGATCAGATCGGAAAAGTCGAGCAGCCCCTCCCGGGCCTTGCGGGCTTCCCATCGGAGCGCGAATGCACGCCCGATTTCGAGCGCGCTTGTCACAAGCTCCGCGCAAGCCAGCAATGCGCGGCGTTGTTCGTATGCGCTAATGGCTTCGGCAATGTCGCCCTGATGGCGGATGAAATCGGGATCAAGCTTGGCGGCGCCGTCCATCTTGCGCGGCTCACCGTCGGACCTGAGCATGGTCTTGCGAAAGCCTGCAACTTCCGCGACCCGTGCTGGCAGATCAAGCGCGAGCCAGTGGCGCAGGAAGGCCGCCGCTTCCTGCCCGGTCTTGACCTTCCAGCCATCGAGCGCAGGCAGCATCGCGATCAGGATATCGTCCGGAAACAGCTCCGGATCGAGGGGCTGGCTTACCCAAGCCTCCCCCGCGTCCGAAGGCATCCCGAGCGTCTGGCGCACCCGCGCGTCCATCGGCGATTGCCAGCTGCCCCGCCCCTCCCACATTTCATGCGCATCAGCCGCGCGCATCAGCCAGCCATGGAGGGCAGCCGGGTCCTTGCGGGTGACAAAGGTCTCGATCCCTTCGCGCAGGCGCCCGTCATGCGACTGTTCCGCTTCTTCAACAAGGTCGGTCAACACCTCTCGCGCCAGCAGTTCGCGGCTGCGATCGTCCATCACCCGCGTGCCGGGGGCAAGGCCGGCTTCCTCGGGGAAGTTGCCGATCAGGAACTGGGCAAAGGCGTGGATCGTGTCGATCCTGAGCCCTCCGCCGGGACAATCGAGCACGCTTGCAAACAGGCTGCGAGCGCGATCACGCGTGGCATCGTCCTGCGGCGCTCCGAGGTATCCGAGCTCCTTGAACAGCGCCGTTTCCGGAAGTCGCACCCAGCGGGCCAGCACCGCGTTGATGCGGTTCGCCATCTCTGCTGCGCCCGCCTTGGTGAAGGTCAGACACAGGATCTGTGACGGGCTGACGTCCTCGCGCAGCAACAGCCGCAGCACGCGGGCGGAAAGCACCTGCGTCTTGCCCGTACCTGCCGAGGCAGACAGCCACACGTTATCTTCAGGATTGGCTGCGAGCAGCTGATTGTCCTGAAGCGGAAACACAAGGCCGCTGCCGCCGCTCATGCGCCGGCCTCCTTTTCTGTGAGACGCACGAGCCACTCATCAAGGCGCATGAGCTGATCGTATTCCGTGTAGCCCTGATAATCCGGGTTCTCCCGCGCGCGGAAAGGCGTTCGGCCCTTGATGTATTCGCGGATCGCAAAATCGAGCCTTTCGGCGTGGTGCGGCAGGAATGCTTCCGGCAGCAGGCCACTTTCGCGCGATGAGAGCTTCATCGGGCTCGACCACTTGCCGAAACCATCATCCTTCTTGCCGAACGACCAATGTTCAAAGGCGGTCACTGTGCCCGTGACTACCGGGGCACTGTACTTGTCGGCAAATCGTCCCTGCTGTGCGGT